>DATHVY010000183.1:0-15288 GCA_035461045.1 Planococcus sp. (in: firmicutes) | reverse complement strand
TTTGATATACTCCGCCATATCATCGTATGAGCCAAGCCGCTCGGCTGCAAGTTCCGGAGAAAGCACTTTGTCCATTTGATGATGCGCGCGTGTCGCATTTTCTTTGCCCATCAATTGAAGTTGCTTCATTTTCATATCTTTCACTTTATGCTTCATTTCTTCGTAACGTTGTTCAAGACCGTTCAATTCTTCCAGGTTGGAGGAGATGGTGTTTTTCAGCTCCTCAACACGTTTTGAGTAAGCCGATACTTCCATTTCCGCAAAAGATGTTAAATCGGCCTCTCCGGAATGTTGCGCCAATTCCAGCTGTGCTTGCCGCTTTTCGAGCATGGTCGAGGCTTCGGCCAGCTCCCTTTCGAATTTAGTAGTTAACTGGGCTTGTCGCTCGAGCCATTTGCCAGTCGTTTCTGTTTGTTTTTCCGCTTCGCCAATGTATTGGTTAAGCAGAGATAGTGGGTTTTTTTCTTCTTTTTTTGTCAGTAATGCATCCAGGTCAGTTTCCACCGCAAATTTGAATCGTTGCCATACGCTTGTCATGTGTTTTTCCTCCTTATTTTGTTAGCTTGTCCCACTGTCTTTCAAAGTTGGTGAATGGATCACTGCTTTCATAATTCGTCACCGGACGGTCATTCCATTTCTGGTAAATCGCCCATAAAGCGAACAATGCGGCCACTCCGATCAGTGCTGGAACATTGGAAATCGCAGAGATCACACCAACGGCTCCGACAAATCCCCACCAGACTTTTGCGATTGTGGAATAGCTTCTCAAGTAATAATGGACACCTGCGTAGATGATCAAGGCAGAAAGAGCCAGTCCGATCAATGCGCCAAGATTGGAAAGTGCGACGATACCCGCGATAATCCCGAAAGTAATCAACCAAAATCTGTTCATTTTTTTTCCTCCTCTCCATTTCTATCCTTATCATAGCAACGATTTTATTTTGGCCATACGGTCCCTGACTGCATCTTTTACCGGGACTTGAGATGTAGATTGAGTCGGGCAGGACGAAGCGGAAGGCTGGTGGTATAATGTTTTCTACAGTTAAAAGAGGAGAAAAACAGATGAAAATCGTAACTGTCAGTATCAGTGTGATAACGATCTACTGCTTGCTTGTCGCTTATACAGGATGGAATGTCTTTCTTTGGCTTTCCAGTTTTGCGGAAGGGTTGCATCCTGTACTGTTTTTTGCTGTCTGGTTCCTATGGGCCTTCAGCTTTCTAATTGGCAGGCTTGGACATAAATGGCTGGCGTTTACCGTCACCGGATCTTATTGGTTTGCATTTTTTGAATATGCGCTTCTGTTATTCCCCCTCGCCAACCTCGCCGTCCTTTTCATCGGAGGGGAAGGGGTGATGCAAGGAATCGGCGCGGCTGTCGCTTGCATCATGCTGGCACTTTTTGTGATCGGTACTTTTCTGGCATACAGCCCGGTGGTGAGGGAACTGGACATTGCGATTGACCGACCGATGAAAGAACCTTTGCACCTGGTCGTGGCGTCTGATTTCCATTTAGGCATTCTCTCGGGCAAACGGCATTTGCAGCGCTTCGTGGACAAGGCGAACGAGCTCGAACCGGACGCGGTATTGCTCGCAGGAGATCTGGTGGATGACGATCCGGTCTGGTACGGCCGTTACGGGATGTCTGATGTGATGGAAAAGTTGAAGGCCCCTCTCGGAGTTTATGGCATCGTGGGGAATCACGAATACTATGGAAAGAAAATCCCGCTGCTCGTTAATATGATGAAAGGTTCAGGGGTCGAGATCTTATTGGATGAAACAATACCGATTGGAGAACGTTTTTATTTAACGGGCCGTGAAGATCGAACCAACCGCAATCGCCAATCGCTTGAGAAGTTGAAGCCGCTCACTGACCTGCCTTGGATTGTTCTGGAACATACGCCTTTGAACTTGGAAGTTCCTGTAGAGCTGGAAGTGGATCTTCATATTTCCGGTCATACACATAAAGGGCAGATGTGGCCAAACCGTTTTATAACAAAAAAAGTATTTGAATTGGATTATGGGCATCGGAAAACTGGGAAGACTCATTTGCTTGTGTCATCGGGATTCGGATTTTGGGGCCCTCCCATCCGCATCGGCAGCCGCTCAGAGCTTTGGTCTATTAAGGTCTCAGGCAAAATCCTTGCTTAAAGGAGCGGAAAACGGACAATTCAAAATCACTGAATTCCTTGAAGTTTGCCGCGAATTTTTTGAATTGCTATAATTGAGTGACAACATCGGATGGAGGGAGCGTTTTGATGCCAATCGTTTATATTACACAAAAAATGCCAGAAGAAGCAGTAGCGGACTTAAGATCGTTTTGCGAAGTCAGGATGTGGCACAAAGAGGAAACAAATGTGCCAAGAGAGCAGCTTCTGAAAGAAGTGAAGGATGCGGATGCGCTGTGGTCCACGGTCTCAGATCAAGTGGACCAGGAACTATTGGACGCAGCCCCCAACTTGAAAATCGTTGCGAATTTGGGAGTCGGCTATAACAACATCGACTTGGATGCGGCGCGTGAAAAAGGGGTGAGTGTAACCAATACTCCAGATGTATTGACGGAAGCCACTGCCGATTTAACTTTTGCATTGTTGTTGGCAACAGCGAGACGCATCATCGAAGCAGAACGTACCGTTCGATCAGGTGAATGGAAATCATGGACACCGATGGGGCTTACAGGACAAAGTGTGCACGGAGCGACTCTCGGGATTATTGGCATGGGAAGAATCGGAGAAGCAGTTGCAAAGCGCGGACAAGGATTTGGCATGAAGGTCATTTACCATAACCGCACAAGAAAAAGCTTGGAAGACGTAAAGTACGCTGAGCTGGACGAACTGTTGAAAACTTCCGACTATGTCGTCATCATGACACCATTGACAGAAGAAACCAAAGGCATGATCGGCAAACGTGAACTGTCCTTGATGAAAAACAGCGCCTGCCTGATCAATTCGGCGCGGGGAGGAATCGTCGATGAAAAAGCATTGTATGAAGCTTTGAAGAACGGCGAAATTTGGGGAGCCGGTCTGGATGTCTTTGAAGAAGAACCTGTTTCACAGGATCATCCGTTGCTGAGTTTACCAAATGTCACAATGCTGCCCCATATCGGCAGCGCCACAGTTCAAGCACGCCATGCAATGATGGACCTCAACGCCAAAGCAATCCAAGCCTGCCTGCAGGGCAAACCAGTAAAAAATAGAGTTTGTTAAAAGAAAAGCGGAAACGGCCGTTCAGCTCCGACAGGCAAGTGATGTCCCAAAAGTAATTGGGCCATCACTTTGCGACGAAGCGCAAAGCGCTGCAGGAGCATTAGGGTTTTGATGAACTTCCGAAGCGGCGTTTTTTGCCGCACAGGAAGGGCAGCTTAAGACCAAGGAGTTGGCCGTTGGAGTCTGGACAGCAAGAAAAGCGGAAGCGCCCGTTAAGCCCCGACAAGCGCTGGAGGTCTTGAGGGGTATGGCGCACTTTGCCATATCCCTCAAGACCGAAGCGACTCGAGGGGCTGGGCGCTGGAGTCTGGACAAAGAAAAGCGGAAGCGCCCGTGTAGCTCTGACAGGCATAAGACAGAACAGCAGAGTGGCGTTCTTTGCCACGCCGCTGGAATGGCTTATGACCCGAAGAGCTGGGCGCTGGAGTCTGGACAAAGAAAAGCGGAAGCGCCCGTCAAGCCCCGACAAGCGCTGGAGAAGATCCGCTCAACCTAAAACAGCTGCTTCGGCGGCTCTTTTGGGTTTCAGCCGAAGTTGTGTTTTCCATGGATCTGTTATAAAATGGTTGAGGTTTTTGATGTCCAATGGCTCAACAAACTAATTGAAAAGAATAGGGTGGTAGGATTCATGCAAAATCATACACACAATGTTTTACTTTATTACAAATACGTTTCGATCGAAGACCCGGAAGCATTTGCGGCCGATCACTTGGCGGCTTGCCGTGAAATGGGACTGAAAGGGCGAATCCTTGTTTCTGAAGAAGGTATCAATGGCACATGTTCAGGCACCATCGAACAGACCGATGCCTATGTTGAGATGATGAACAATGACGACCGTTTTTCCGACATCGTCTATAAAGTTGACGCAACAGATTGCCATGCATTCAAAAAAATGCACGTCCGTGCGAAAAAAGAAATTGTCCATCTCGGTTTGGAAGACGATGTAAATCCCAATGAACTCACGGGAACTTACTTGGAACCAACTGAATTTTTCAAGCGAATGCAAGATGAAGATACAATTGTACTCGATGCAAGAAATGATTATGAATACGATCTTGGGCACTTCCGAGGTGCAGTAAGGCCGGATATTGAGAATTTCCGTGATTTGCCTGAATGGGTGCGGGATAATAAAGAGATGTTCGAAGACAAGAAAATTTTGACATATTGCACAGGCGGAATCCGCTGTGAGAAGTTTTCAGGCTGGCTTAAAAAAGAAGGCTTTGAAGACGTAGCTCAATTGCATGGCGGAATTGTCACGTATGGTAAGGATCCGGAAGTGAAAGGCGAGCTTTGGGACGGCCAGTTATATGTTTTTGACGAGCGCATCGCGGTACCTGTTAACCAGGTGGAGCATGTGATAGTCGGAAAAGATCATTTCACCGGCGAACCTTGCGAACGCTATGTGAATTGCGCCAACCCTCACTGCAACGCGAAAATCCTTTGTTCAGAAGAAAACGAACACAAGTATATGCGTTCATGCACGGCTGAATGCCGCGAACACCCACGCAACCGTTATGCTTTTGAACACGGCATGACTGGGGCAGAAGTAGAAGCGCGCTTGAACGAACTGAAAGAAACGACAGAAGTATAAACGAACAAAAAGCTGCCTGATTTCAGGCAGCTTTTTGTGTTAAAGGATATTATATTCCAAGCTTTTCCACGCAATCAAGACAGTAGAGTTCACCATCCGCATAGAGCCCCTCCAAAAATCCTTCGCGGCAAAACACGGGGTTACCGCAATTGCAACAGTTTCCAATCAGTTCAAGCATTTTCAACTTTTTCTGCGTAGACATACATCGCATCTTTCAGGTATTTGGATAAACCTTCTCCATGTTGATCGATGTTGTCGGCAAATCGGCTGTCATTGGCATACAAGTCGCCCAGACCGCGGAACATTTTAGGATTGCAGTTATAAAAGCGGTTCAATAGGGAATAATAAGCATACATCTCCTGTTGAACTTCAGCTGATTCTGGAGGAAGATGCATCAGGTTGGAAACTGCATTATAAATACGATTTCCCTCTCGATTGATTTCATCAAGGTCCTCTTCTTCTTTTTCAGGTTCTATGTTTTCCACCGCTTCTTCGGTGAACCGATCCTCTTGTGTTTCAGAAGGTTCAGCTGACTCGAAGTCGTTTGCAGCTTCAGTGAAATTTTCTTCTTCGTTCGTATCGTTGGATGCTGCGAAGTCATCCCCATTGGATAGCTCAACAGTGGAAGTTTCGCCCGGTTTTTCGAGTTCCGCCGCTTCTTCATGCGGATCCACCGGCTTAATGTATTGTTTGATATTTTCATCAACTTGTTTAGCGCTGAAAGCTGAGAATCGCTGATCGTTAGTGAGCGTTTCTTGGCCCTCGTATTCACGCTGAGTCAGCTCAGCATTTTCAATCAATTTTTCAAGACGTGCTTTTTTCATTTCGAGAAACTTGATATGTTGAGTTAGCGCGTAATGCTCATCCAGCCCCTGGGCTGCGATTTCTTGGATTTTCTTCAGTGGAAAACCAAGTTCTTTAAAGAATAAAATGTTTTGAAGCAGTTTTAAATCTTCATCATTATAATAACGGTAACGGTTTGAACCGATATTTGAAGGTTTCATCAGTCCGATGCTATCGTAATGATGCAATGTTCTAACGCTGACTCCAGCAATTTTTGCCACTTCCTGTACTTTGTACATTATCATCACCTCTACTATTAAATTAGACTATTACGAACCGTCAGTGTCAATACTTATTAGACTTTTGAAGATAATTGATTCGTTTATCATACAGGAAGGAGGCTATAAAACCACTAATATGGAATATTAAACCAAATATATTTAGAATTATGAAAACCAACTGTAACAACTGGGTTTTTTACATTTTTTATGAAATAATGTTATGTAAGCGCTTACTAAAATGAGTCGGGGAGGTAACGGAATGAAAATCACTAATTTCATTGATGGAGCTTGGGAGACTGCAGAAGATGCCAATTTCAAACCAGTGATCAATCCAGCGAATGGAGAGGAATTGGCACAGGTGCAAATGTCAGGAGCGAAGGATGTCGAAGCGGCTGTAAAAGCTGCGAAACGGGCTCAGAAACTGTGGGCAAAAGTGCCGGCACCGAGACGGGCTGATTACCTGTATGAAATTGGACGGTTGATGAAGGAACGGAAAGAGTATCTGGCCGGAGTCCTGACCAAAGAAATGGGCAAGGTCATTGAAGAAGGCAGAGGCGAAGTACAGGAAGGCATTGATATGGCGTATTATATGGCTGGTGAAGGAAGGCGGCTGTTTGGCGAAACCACTCCGTCGGAACTTGCTGACAAATTCGCCATGAGCATACGGGCTCCGATCGGGGTGGTCGGCTTGATCACCCCCTGGAACTTCCCGGTAGCGATTGCCACATGGAAGGCTTTTCCCGCATTGGTTGCAGGAAATACATTTCTATGGAAGCCGGCCACGGAAACACCGATGATGGCGTATGAAATGGCGAAGATTTTCAAGGAAGCGGGGTTGCCCGATGGGGTGGCCAATGTTGTATTCGGTTCCGGTCCAGAAGTCGGTACGGCAATGATTGAGCACCCGGACATAAAGGTTATTTCTTTTACCGGATCGACCGAAACAGGCAGAAGCGTAGCTGAAGCTTGTGGACGCCATCTGAAAAAGGTCTCGTTGGAAATGGGCGGCAAGAATGCAGTGATCGTCATGGAGGATGCGGATCTAGATCTGGCGGTAGATGGAATTCTTTGGAGCGCATTCGGAACAGCGGGCCAGCGTTGCACAGCATGCAGCAGAGTCATTGCGCATAAAGCAATCAAGGAAGAGCTGCAGCGAAAACTTCTCGAAAAGACGAAAACGTTGACGATAGGTAATGGTATGGACGAAACGGTGAAAGTGGGGCCCGTGATCAATCCGGCAGCTTTAAAGAAAATACACTCGTATATTGAGGTGGGGAAAGAAGAAGGCGCCAGCTTGCTTATCGGAGGGGATATTTTGGAAGAAGCGCCGTATGACAAAGGGTACTATTACAGTCCGACCCTATTTACGGATGTTTTGCCGTCCATGCGCATTGCTCAGGAAGAGATTTTCGGTCCGGTCGTCTCAATCATAGAGGTCGGCAGTTTCGAAGAAGCCATCGAAGTTAACAACGATGTGATTTACGGGCTGTCCAGTTCCATTTTTACTGCGGATGTGAATCGGGTGTTCAAAGCACAGCGTGACCTCGATACCGGAATTGTCTATATCAACGCAGGGACTAGCGGTGCAGAAATTCACCTGCCGTTTGGTGGAACTAAAGGAACGGGCAATGGACACCGTGACTCCGGCGTAGCGGCATTGGATGTATTCACAGAGTGGAAAAGTGTATATATCGATTTTAGCGGGAAGTTGCAACGGGCTCAAATAGACAACGAAATCTGAATTGGAAGGGTTGATGCGAAATGAAAGTGGCGGTGCTGGGTGCGGGGTTGATGGGAAGGCATGCTGTCAGGGATTTATTGATGAGTGAGAGTGTTGAAAAAGTTTATTTGGGCGACTTGGACATCGAGCAGGCAAAGAGCTTCAAGGACCGCGTTGACAACGATAAGCTCGAAGTGATGAAGCTGGATGCAAATGACGAAGCGGAACTGAAAGGCCTGATCACGAAAGCCGATGTTGTCATCAACGCACTTTTCTATACCTTCAATGAAAGAGTTGCCAAAGCCGCAATCGACTGCGGTGTCCATGCAGTCGACCTTGGCGGCCATATTGGCGGAGCAACGCAGGCTGTGCTGGCATTGCACGAAAGAGCCTTAGAGCGGGGAGTCACCATAATCCCTGATCTCGGGGTAGCTCCCGGGATGATCAATATTCTCGCAGGACTCGGTGCCGGTAAGTTGGATCGTGTGGAGAGCATCCGAATTTACGCCGGAGGCATTCCGGTAGTTCCGGAACCGCCGCTTGAATATTATCACGTTTTCTCGTTAGAAGGGGTTATGGACCATTATACAGATCCGGCACATATCATTCGGGACCGAAAAGTGATGGATATCGCTTCATTGTCAGAGACGGAACCGATTTTTTTTGAAGGGTTCGGAAATCTGGAAGCGTTCCACACCTCTGGCGGGACTTCAACGTTGCCTGAGACATTTAAAGACGTGGATTCGCTTGAGTATAAAACCATTCGTTACCGGGGGCATGCTGAAAAGTTTAAATTGCTGGTAGACCTCGGTTTTACAGATAAAAGCAAGACGGTCGAAATCGGCGGCAATAAAATTAAAACCCGCGATGTGCTGCTTGAAGTGCTGAAGCCGATTACAGAACTGGGTGAAAAACAGGATGCATTGCTGCTGCGAGTGGTTGTGTCAGGCACACGCGGTGGAGAAGAGCTCCACTGCAAATACGAAATGATCACTGTGAGGGACAAAAATTCCGGTGCTACTGCCATGGCGCGTGCCACAGCCTCCACCGTCTCCATCGTCGCACAGATGATTGGAGACGGAAGGATTGGCAAAAGAGGCGTTTATCCTCCTGAGCTCATTGTTCCCGGGGAAGCTTACATTGCGGAGATGGCTAATCGTGGAGTGGAAATTACAGAAAGCGTGGAACGGTCGAGTTACCAACAATAAAGTGGAGCAAACAGAAGAACTCTTTCTGAAGGAGCCCAGTTTCCTGCATTAACGAAAAAAGGCTAGGCAATCCATTTGGATTGCCTAGCCTTTTTCACTTGTTCCATGAAGTCATCAACTAGATGGATGGTGGAGACAAGTTGTCAACCTCCAATGAATCAAGGGGGCGCGGAACCAGCATTTTCAGTTTTTTTGGCTGGATGGCAATTTCTACAGGGGTTGTCAAATAGACTTCCCCATCGGTGTCTACATCCATTTCTTCCTCTGTATGAATGGAGATATGCTTTCCTTGAAAATGAGTGACGTGTTCGAGTTCTTCCGGCATGACTTCTGGCTGGGCTAAGGAAAACCATTCGCGAACTGCCGCTAGTGATGAAGTTTGAACCGTGAAAACGTCCAGAAGCCCATCGCTTGGATCTATGCTGGACATCGGAAACGAATGGGTGCCAATGGATTTTCCATTCATAACCAATATGAGTACCGCTTCCTCATCATGGGTTACACCATCAATTTCAAGTTTAAATGGAAAAGGTTCGGATTGTCTCATCGATTGCAATGCGCTCATGAAATAACTCAATTTGCCATAACGTTCCTTCAATTGAGGGTCGATATTGAGGGAAGCATCGGTGATTAACCCGATTCCGGCAAAGTTAAGAAAGTTTTTTCCGTTAATGCTGACAGTGTCGACTTCTTTAATGTCGCCGTTTACAAGAGCTTCAGCCGCTTGTTCCAGTTGCAGTGGAATTTCAAGGGTTCGTGCGAAATCGTTGCAGGTGCCGCTTGGCAAGATGCCGATGACCGGAGAAGATTCTGAAGAATCCAGCGCCTGAATAGCGGAATGGATGGTTCCGTCTCCGCCGGCAATAAACAAGACGTCGGCCGAATCAGCGCGATCTTTACAGGCTTGCTCGAAATCTTCTCTTGAGTGGGTCTGGACCAACTCCAGACTGTACGATTCTCTGGCCAATGCCGGCACTGCCTTTGGAAGAATCAGGTCTTCCGTGGACGCTCCAGCCTGGCCATTATACAATAGGACTGAACGTTTAAATCTCGGCACAATGATGGCCTCCTTAAAGAGAATCTTTGTACATGTTTTCCACTTTGAGAAATTTCATAAACCTCCATACGAAATGCTCCATCAGATAGACAGAAAGGAATGGTTAACCGTGGCAGAAAAAAGATATTACGATCAACCTGCAGTGAAACAACTCGATATCCGTGTTGTTCGAACCGGAGAAGACAGCACTGGGCGGTATTGTATTTTAGATGAAACAATTTTTTATCCGGAAGGAGGCGGCCAGCCGGCTGACCACGGGGAAATAGGGGGATTCCAGGTAAGGGATGTTCAAATGGTGGAGGGAGAAATCCGCCACTACACAAACGAACAACTACATACAGGGGAATTTCGCGCCACGCTCGATTGGGCACGCAGATGGGATCACATGCAGCAGCACACCGGCCAGCATCTTCTCAGCGCAGCGTTTGATGATCTGCTTGGCATGAAGACGGTCAGTTTTCACTTGGGCGCCGACAGGTCTTCCATCGATCTGGACGTAGTTTCTTTGACGGAAGCTCAAACTGGCGAGGTCGAAGAGGTTGTGAGAACGATCATCCGCAAGCATTTGCCGATTCACGTAAACTGGATGGAAAAGGAAGAGGCGTTACAGTTGAAATTGCGGAAGCCTCCAGCGGTGGAAGGCCCGATTCGAGTTGTTTCCATTGAAGGGGTGGATACCAACGCCTGCGGGGGAACACATCCTGAAAATACAGCTGACGTCGGACTGGTGAAAATCGTTGGCACAGAAAAGGTGAAAGCAGGATTACGCGTTTATTTCCTTTGCGGTGAACGGGCATTCCATCACTTTCACTTGCTGGCCAAAGCAACGGATGAACTGGTCCAACAGCTCAATGCGCCGGTCTCTCAGTTGACAGAGGCGGCCGCAGCTTTGATCCAAGAGAAATTGAAGCTTGAAAAAGAAGCGAAGCAAATGCGTTCGAAACTGTTGGAGTTCGAAGCTGCTGCTCTGTCGCCAGTGGGCAAAGGCGGGGTGATGCAGGCGGTTTACGATAATCGTCCGCTTAAGGAGTTGCAGCAACTCGCAAAAGCGGCAATTGAAAACCATCCTGCTGCGGCTGTAATGTTATTGTCGATTGATGAAGAGGGCACTAAGTTTGTTTGCGCAAACGGAGCGGAATCGCCAGGCGAACTGAAAACACTGCTGCCTCTAGTATTGGAAAAACTGGATGGCAAAGGTGGCGGAAACGAACGGCTGGTTCAAGGCGGCGGCAAAGGGTCGGTCAGTCCGGAAACGCTTATCGGCATTTTCAGCACATGGAGAGAAAATTTGCAATAAGCCTGAAACTTTTTGAGCGGATTTGGGTCTAATGGAATAACAGGAACGCGAGAGGGTGGGTCGGATGCAGAAGAGAAGTTATTGGCTTATAGCCGCAGTTATTTTGGCTGCTGCCGGTGTTGCTATTACTTTCATGATGGAGCGAGTGTCGATCAGTGCCTCTCCCGTCACGTTGACGGAGCAGGGATGGAAGGCGAACTTCTCTTCTGCCTTACATCCGGATGCCATTGAAAACGGAGATGTTTTCCTTACCGATGCAGAAGGTGAGCCGGTAGCAGCCGAGATGCGGCTGCATGAAAACGGGCGTACAGTGGAAGTGCCGAACTTAGGGGTAGGGGAATATAAGCTTCATGTGAAAGATGCTGCACTCAGCGGCAAGCTTTTCAAGTCACTGGCGACCAATGAAGTCTCATTCATGGTCCAATCGGAAATCAGCAGCTTATCCAGCGAGGAAGAACTGAGAGCCTATTTCACACAGTTGCTGGAACTTCAACGAAACGACGAACGCTATGGGCTCTTTGGAGCGGAAGGGGAATCCTCAGCGGATGAATCTTCAGACAGCAGTGCTGGGGGTGCGGCGGATGGCGATTATTCTTCCACCAATAATCAGGTCGAGGGTGTGGACGAAGCTGATCTGGTCAAAACAGATGGTTCTTTCATCTACTCCATCAGCGATACGCGCGTTCTCGTCACAGACATCCGAAATGAAGAAATGGTGATTGCCGAAGAAATCACGTTTGGAGGTGAAACTTATCCGCAACGGCTGTTCTTATCAGGGGATACACTTGTCGTTCTTGGATCCAGGTATTCTGTTTCGCCGATGATGGGTTCTGTGGAGGGTTATCAGCCATCGATGACAATGACCACCGTTCAATTATATGATATCCAGGATCCAACATCCCCTGCATTCATCAGGGAATTCGGAACACAAGGCCATTTGAATGGTGCACGTTTAGCCAATAACATCCTGTACTTTGTGACCAATGTCTATCCGGATTTATGGAGTTTAGAAGAAGATGGTGAAGGAGAGATACGTCCCCACGTTTTTGATTCATTGCAAGGCGAAGGGATTAAAGCTTTGGAATACGACCGGATCTCCATTCTGCCGGGTACCATGGAAGGCAGCTACAGCGTCATCTCCGCTTTCGACTTGAGCGGTCCGGGTCAAAATGAGGTCTCGACGGAAGCCTATTTAGGCGGCAGTGAGCAATTGTATATGACAGAAGAAAATCTCTATTTAACGGCCTCTGCTTATCGGCCTCTGGATCAAGAGCAAGATGAAGAAAGCTCCAACATGGACATAGCGATCTGGATTCCTCAATTGGCCGATACTGAAATTTTTAAATTCGCCTTGAATGGGACGTCCATTCAGTTCGCGGCTTCTGCGGAAGTCACCGGTTCTTTGTTGAATCAGTTTTCGATGGATGAACATAACGGCTATTTCCGGGTCGTCACGACAGAGGGGCTTGTATGGGACGAAGCCGCGCCTTCCAAAAACCATTTGTTTGTACTGGATGGCGGGATGAATCAGGTTGGTTCTGTGGAGGATTTGGCGAGGGGGGAACGAATCTATTCTGCGCGGTTCATGCAAAACAAAGCGTATATGGTGACGTTTAAAGAAACCGATCCATTGTTTGTCATCGACCTTGCTGTGCCTTCTTCGCCGGAAGTGTTGGGGGAATTGAAAATTCCAGGATTTTCAAACTATTTGCACCCGCTCGGTGAAAATCATCTGATCGGTTTCGGTTATGACACAAAGCTCGAACCGGTAAAAGATGGGGAACCCCGCGTTGTTACCGGAGGGATGAAAATCTCCCTGTTCGACATTGCCAATTTCTCGAACCCGCTTGAACAAGATACCGAAATCATCGGAGGGCCGGGCACCCATTCTCCATTGCAGTATGACCACAAAGCACTATTCGTTCATAACGAACGGAATCTATACGGATTTCCGGTTTCCATTTACAAAGAAACGGGAGGCCATTACGTTGAATTCGAAGCTGCAGGTGCAATGATCTACACGATCAATGAAGAAGGCATCTTTGAAACGGCCGCGTTATTGGAAGATGCCGCAATGCAATATGAGGATTGGAATCAAACCATCCAGCGCATCATTTATATTGATGAAACACTTTATACGATAGCCAATACAGAAATCAAAAGTTACGGACTTGATGATTTTGAGCCAATTAACGAATTGAAGTTTTAAACAGCCAGAAACGGAGCCGACAATGCGTCGGCCCCGTTTTTTATGTTTTGATCTTCCGAATTCGGGAAGATGAAAAGTATTCTGAAAATTGGAGGGAAATCAATGAGAGCTGTAACGTTTCAAGGCACAAGGGATATGCAGGTGAAACAGGTTAAAGCCCCGGAAATTCAAAAAAGAGACGATATCATCGTGAAAATTACGGCGACAGCCATATGTGGAACGGATTTGCATATTTATCAAGGCGCTTTGCCGACGACAAAGAACACAGTCATCGGCCACGAACCGATGGGGATTGTCGAAGAAGTAGGACCTGATGTGACGAAAGTGAAAAAAGGGGATCGCATCGTCTTGCCGTTCAATGTCAGCTGTGGGGAATGTTTTTATTGCAGCCATGAGATGGAAAGTCAATGCGACAACTCCAACGGCAATCCGCATTTCGATACCGGCGGATATTTCGGATTGACTGAGCGTTACGGGGATTACTCAGGTGGGCAAGCGGAGTATTTGCGTGTGCCTTATGGCAATTTTATGCCGCTGAAAATTCCGGAATCATCAGAACTTGAAGATGAATCCCTGCTGTTCTTATCGGATGTAGTGCCAACCGCTTGGTGGAGCGTTGAGAACGCCGGAGTCAAAAAAGGCGATACCGTCGTTGTCCTCGGTTGCGGACCAATTGGTTTGATGACACAAAAGTTTGCTTGGATGAAAGGCGCTTCACGAGTAATCGCCGTCGATGAATTGCCGTATCGTATGGAGCGTGCCAAAAAGCTCAATAACGTAGAAATTGTAGATTTCTCTAAACATAAGGAAGCAGGAGCGTATATTCATGACCTGACAGCAGGTGGTGCCCGCGTTGTCATTGATTGTGTAGGGATGGACGGAAAAAAATCTCCCGCAGAAGCGGCCCAGCAAAAACTGATGCTTCAGGGGGGCACGCTCAGCGCCATTAATATTGCAAAAGATGCCGTCAGCAAATTCGGGACGATTCAGTTGACCGGCGTTTATGGGCTGACGTATAATATGTTCCCATTGGGCAATATGTTTGAACGGAACGTCGAATTGAAAATGGGGCAGGCCCCGGTAATCCATCTGATGCCAATGCTTTATGAGAAGATCGAAAACGGTGAATTTGATCCTCGTGAAATCATTTCACATATCATGCCGCTGGACAAAGCCAGTGAAGCCTATCAGATTTTCAATGACCACGAAGATGACTGTACGAAAGTTGTTCTAAAACCGTAAATCTGTTCAACAAATTCAACATATTAAACGTTCCGGTCATGCGGAGCGTTTAATTTTTTGCGCGAATACGTTATTATGAAGCATGGATAGGAAAGAGGGGAAAGTGGATGGCTCAAATTACAGAAACGAGGAGAGAGCTTGCCCTTGATTGTTTTCTGTTGGCCGGAAAAGTGATGATGGAGAGTGGTGCTGAGACTTATCGTATTGAAGATACGATGATCCGCATGGCCGTTTCTCAAAAGATGACGGATTCCCACTGTTTTATAACACCAGGGGGAATTATGTTTTCACCAAGCAACGATCTTCCTACGAGATTTGTGCGCATCAAAAGCCGGAGAACAGATTTAGAGAGAGTGGCGTTAATCAATTCCGTATCACGCAAATTGGTTGCGGGGGAATTGACTTTGCAGCAGGCATATGATGAAATGCTGATTATAGATCAAACGGATTATATGTTCGCGATGTGGATTCAAGTATTGGCCGCCGGCATGGCAGGAGCGTGTTTCCTGATTTTGATGGGCGGAAATTGGGCAGACTTGCCATTTGCTTTGGTGATAGGCGGCACCGGTTTCTTTATCGTGGAAACTGTGCTCATCAAAACCCGAGTAAAGTTTTTCGCGGAATTTGTCGGATCGGTCGCCATTGGGACAATGGCCTTGACGATATACAATTTAGGGTTTGGAACCAATTTGGATAC
>DATHVY010000182.1:0-5479 GCA_035461045.1 Planococcus sp. (in: firmicutes) | reverse complement strand
TCATAATACTGCTGTCGGGAATAAAGAATATTTCTTTCCGGGATGCTGAATCTGCAGGCGATCTCCTTTTCCAAATAAGTTATCCCGCAACGATGTTCCAGTATATTCTGTTCGCACTAACCCGCGCTCCTGCAAAATTGGCACCACCAACTCGATAAAATCTTCAAATGTACCTGGGGTGACGGCATATGCAATGTTGAATCCGTCCACTCCCGCTTCATCCACCCAGCGTTCCAGCGTATCTGCAATTTGCACAGGCGAACCGACTGTAAATGGCCCTAGTCCTCCGATTCCTACGAACTCTTTTATGTCTCTGACAGTTGTCTTTCTGCCAGGTGTGATTTTCGTGAAGTTTTCCACTGCGGAACGGATGGCATCGTTTTCGACATACTCCAGCTCCTGATCCGGATCGTAACCGGATAAATCGATTCCTGTCCAACCGCCGA
This sequence comes from Planococcus sp. (in: firmicutes), assembly GCA_035461045.1. GTDB lineage: Bacteria > Bacillota > Bacilli > Bacillales_A > Planococcaceae > Planococcus. The sequence continues at coordinate 5,033 of DATHVY010000182.1, read as the reverse complement.
ATAGGGCAAGCGCCCCTTCATGGCTGATATGACTCTTGTAATCTTCGTACTTCGCCCATGCTTCTTCCTCTGTTTTTCCGACGATAGGAGTAAGCAGCGTTAAGATTTTCACGTCATCTCGTTCCCGTCCTGCTTTTTGGGCTTCCTCCCTGATTTTTTGAACCGACTGCTTGGCTGCTTCAATTGTTGGCGGCCCGATAAATACGCATTCGGCATTTGCGCCTGCAAACGCCACGCCTTTTGTTGAAGCGCCCGCCTGATAAATGACGGGTGTCCGCTGCGGAGAAGGTTCTGTTAAATGGGCGCCCGGCACTTTGTAGTATTTTCCCTCATGCTGAATATCATGTACTTTGTCCGGATCGGCATATACGCCTTTCTCTTTATCCAACACGACCGCATCTTCTTCCCAGCTGCCTTCCCAAAGCTTGAAGCACACTTCCAAATATTCAGCGGCAATATCGTACCTTTCGTCGTGTTTTACTTGATCCTCCATCCCAATATTGAGCGCAGCGCTTTTGAGATAAGAAGTCACGATGTTCCAGCCGACCCGCCCTTTTGTCAGATGGTCCAACGTCGACATTCTTCTGGCAAATGTATATGGATGTTCATGGGTTGTGGAAGCGGTAACCCCAAACCCTAGATGTTTCGTCACCGCAGACATGAGTGGTACGACCAGCGATGGATCGTTTACAGGGGACTGGGCACCTTGTCGAACAGCCGCATCCCTTGAACCGTTATATACATCATAAGTACCCAGCACATCAGCCAGAAAAATCGCATCAAAATTCCCTTTTTCCAAAAGCTTCGCCAATTCGATCCAATATTCACTATCCTTATATTTGTGAGATTGATCGTCCGGATGTGTCCATAACCCCGGTGATTGATGGCCTGCGCAATTCATGTCAAAAGCATTCAAGTAGATTCGTTTGTTCGTCATATTCAATCCCCCTTTTATTGTTCCGGCCAAATAAAAAAAGCCCTCTTTTTCTCATGGAACAAGAAAAAGAGGGCTTTGCACACTGTTTTGACCCACTCTTATCTCCCAAGAAAAAATCTTGCTGGAATTAGCACCTTCCTGAATTGGATCAGAGGTTGCTGAAGCGTCAACGGGCCAGTCCCTCGGCTTCTCTCGATAAGAATATTTAATTAATGCCTATCATAGTACTCGGATTAATGAATGTCAATGAATAGTTGAACTTTTCCGAATAAATAAAAATCGAATCAACGGTTAAGCTGGATCCGTCAACCTTATAATCCCCATTGCAGATCATTGGAATAGACTAAACGGTCTCCGATAAAAACCCTGCAATTCTTTTGCAGGCAATCGCAGCCAATCGCAACTTTGATTTGTTCCACCTGTCCTTCTTCATTGTGCACTTTTCCAAAAAGCCTGGAGCTGAAACTGAAACCTACTTGCTCGTCTTGCAGAACCCCATCGACATATAGCTTATCCGAAACCAATGATTCCTCAACCCGAATGTGATGCAGACCGTACTTGATTTCCCAAACATTATACATGTGAGCCCTCCGTTCCAACTTGATAGTTCAAGTATACCAAATGCAGCATTTTTATCACGAAAATCATCTATTTTTCAAAAAACGATGCTGTCGGAATTAGTCATAACCTGAATCTGCATCACTTTCTTGCATGCGTCTATACACTGCGCTGCGTCCCGGCATTCCACTCTGGGCTCCAAACTTCTCGACAGACAATGAGGCAGCAGCATTCGCGAATAAAACCGCCTCTCCAAAAGGCATCTTCTCTGACAAGGCAACAGCGATAGCTCCATTAAATGTATCGCCAGCTCCCGTTGTATCCACTGCAGTTGTCTCAAAACCTGGCACAGTAACGTGGCGGCTGCCGTCAAAATAACGCGCGCCTTCTTTTCCCAAGGTTACAACCAGTCGGTTCGGATACATTTCCAGCACTGATTCCCAGTCCGCCCCAAACAAGTCTTCCGCTTCCCTTTCATTCGGTGTTATATATGACAGGAACGGTAAAAAATCCTCCGTGAATCCTGACGACGGGGCAGGATTCAGAATCGTCGGCACTCCATGTTCCGAGCAAATTTCAAGCGTTCGCTGGACGACTGGAATCGGCATCTCCAATTGCATCATCACGATGCTGCTCTCTTTCAAAAGGGATTCATACATATTCACTTCCTCAACTGATACGCTGTGATTCGCACCCGGGACCACAATAATGCGATTATCCCCTTCAGACAATAGGACATTTGCGATGCCGCTTGCACCAGTTGATCGCTTCACATGTGTGATTCCAACGTTTTCCGCCTTCAATCCGTCCAACAGTTCATCTCCAAAGCCATCGGTCCCAACAGCACCTATCAACTGTACATCTTCACCGAGCCTGGCTGCTGCCACTGCCTGATTGGCTCCCTTCCCACCCGGAACCGTGGTGTATAAATCACCCAGTACGGTTTCACCCTGTTGAGGAAAATGAGCGGTGCGCACCACCAGATCCATGTTGATACTTCCGACTACCGTAATCATCCTGACACCTCCATATGTATACTCGCATCGTCAATTTTCCCGCACTTTACAATCGACTATCCTCCTACATTCTACAGACAATACAAAAAGACCTGCACCGCTGAATGTTGCCGGCAGGCCTCCTAAATGATCTCTTCAGGTGGTTTATTTCCGTTGTTTTTCTTCTTCCATAACCAGTTCATACACTTTTTTAGGCCTGCCCGGTTTTCCGGAATGCTTTTCTTCAACCACCGCTCTGATCAAATTCATCCCTTCCAGTTCGTTTAGTATCCGTCTCGTGTTTCGGTCTGAATTACGCAGCAGAGCTGTCATCGTTTCACTAGTAAACCGGGTCAGATTCTTCATCTTTACGTATTGGTAGAGTTTGATCGGAATCGTTTCCTTGTAATGATTCTTTTTAAGAATTTTGCGCCAGTATTCCGGAAGCTGATTGGTGATTGTCATATAATTCACCTGTACTCCCGTAAGGTCTTTGAACAAACGCTCTTCATTCACATAGGCAATGCTGCAGGTCTTATTCTTGCCGGCCTGCTCGAATGCGATTTGAACATGCTGTTCCGCATCATAGATGGTGTAACCGGAGCCGATGCCGATGTAAAACTCCACAGAAGTGCGCATGGTGATTTCACGGGCCAGCTGGGATATGGAGATATTAGCACTCATCAACTCATAATCTCCATGAGTGGTATAGATCAGGTGAGTTCCGTCCCCTTTGCTGATCAGTGAACCGTTCAGCCTTTTTGCGACATCGAGCAATTCTTGTTTCAATTCAAGCTCTTTTTTCTTTTCTTCATAGCTATAAACTACTTTTTTGGATGGCGCACCCCGCTGCAAAACCTCAAAGCCGATGATTGCCACTTTCTGCTTTTCATATAAGAAGCTTTGCGCTTTGGAAACGAGAATGTCCAATACGGTTTTAATTGCCAACTTCGAGGGGGTGATCCGGTAAGATGGAATCCCGCGTCGCTGTAATTCCAGATGGACGTTCAGCAAGCATGTTAGCGCAACCGCAGATTTGCCAGTGCGAAACTTTTCCACATGAAACTCTATCAACTCATCATAATCGAGATAACCTTTGAATGGCAGCAATTCAAAATGGATGCTTTGAAGATCATATTCCTCAAAAACCGATTGAACCGTGCTCTCATCCACAATATCCAAGCTCATCTTATTGATCACTCCGCCGTTCTCCACCATGACCTGCAGGCAAGTCCCCAGCAGCGCCATCCCGTGCAATGGCGGGAAAAACGCTTCCTCTTCGGTAATCAGTCCTTTTTCCAAGGAATGATAATAAGGTACAGGCCCCGAAAAGATCCACTGCGCCACTTCATAGCGATGCTTCGTCAAAATTCCCGCAAGTTGAGCATGGTTGGAGTATTCGAATTCCACCAGTTCAATTGCCGGATTCTGTCCAGCCACTTCCCTGATTACACGCAATGAATCCGCAGGGCCTATAGCCCCTATCCGTACTCTCAAAACGAACACATCCTTTTCACTTTACCCCGGACGGATCCGGCAATACATTCGTATCTTTGTCCACTAACGGATAGTGGCAGGCGACATAATGATCCTTCAGCAACTCTCTGTATTCCGGAACCTCTACGGAACAATTTGCTTGCGCATAGGGACAGCGCGGATGAAAAGGGCAGCCGGACGGAGGATTCATCGGACTTGGAATTTCCCCTTTGATCAACTGATGTTCTTTTCGCAGGCGCGGATCCGGAATTGGCACTGAATCAAGCAGCGCATGCGTGTATGGGTGCAGCGGGTGCTCGAACAACTCATCCCGGTCCGCCAATTCGACCATCTTCCCCAAATACATCACCCCGATGCGGTCGCTTATATGCCTGACAGCCGGCAACCCATGGGCGATGAAGATATAGGTCAAATCCATGTCTTTCTGTAATTTTTTCAACAGGTTCAAAATTTGCGCCTGGATCGAGACATCCAAAGCTGAAACCGCTTCATCACAGACAATCACTTTCGGTTTTAACGCCAATGCCCTTGCGATGCCGATCCGTTGCCTTTGGCCGCCGCTGAACTCATGAGGGAACAACTTCATCTGATGTTCTCTTAAACCGACAGTCTCCATAAGTTCTCGAACTTGCCGTTTCAACTCCTTGCCACTCGCAAGCCCATGGACCACCAAAGGTTCACCGATAATCTGTTCCACAGTCATCCTCGGATTGAGAGAAGAATACGGATCTTGAAAAATCACCTGTAAATCGCGTCTTGCTTTTCTTAACTCTTCCTGAGTCATGCTTGCGATGTCCTCATTTTGAAAATATATATGGCCCTCGGTGGCATCGAGCAAGCCGAGCATCAATTGGCCTGTCGTTGATTTACCGCAGCCCGATTCACCGACAATTCCCAAAGTCTCCCCTTTATAGACTTTAAAGTTCAGTCCGTCGACCGCCCGGACTTTCGACTTGGTCTTTTTAAAAAATCCCTTACTCATATCAAAATGCTTTTTCAGTCCCGTGACTTCCATAATCACTTGTTCCTCGATCTTATTCATGGAT
>DATHVY010000181.1:0-3742 GCA_035461045.1 Planococcus sp. (in: firmicutes) | reverse complement strand
CTTTGCAGGAGCATAGCAAGCGGTTAATCAATTTATACCAAGACGCTGCAAAAACAAATCTGGAGATGGCTGAATTTCATCGAAATATGGCCGCTGAGATCAAGTAATGTTTACTTGATCAATAGTATGATCACACTATTTATGTTGCGAGGATAGCAATCTGTTGCTTGAAATGAAGCTTCTGATCCTCTATATCTATGATAATTGATTCTCTTGGCATTAAAAACGGATAGCACGGTAAATTTGTTCTCCCCTTGAAATCAAAGCGAACGAGTGCGTGTTGAGTTTGAGGTCATACGAAGGTAGTCGAAGACCAAACGAGTATTGCGATTCAACTGCTGCATTTTCTGAGAGATGCTGGATTTACCCTTAGAGATAAACTGAATGACACTGCACGCGAAACGTCGCAGGCGAGTGACATTCTCGGGGCCGTGACCGGTACGGATGCGGCTGCGATCCTCATCGAAATTCCAGTCGATCACATAGTGGCAGCGATTCTCGATTGTCCAGTGACCACGATTCACTTTAAGAATTCGCTCTGGGCTTGCTTGTTCTGGTGTACGACTGGTTATCCCCAAAACGACTTCGTGAGTAATTTTTCCGGTTTTTTTGTAAAGGGTCTCCCGCTCGATCAGGAACACTTGCCCGACATGTGGAAAGTCGAGATATTCATTCAGCGCTGTACTGCACCAGATGCGACGGGTTTCAATCCGGCCATGATTAGGCGGCGTGATTTCGACGAAATCCGGTTTCTTCCGATTCTCGAAAAGTAATGCGATGTCGTTCTTAAGCGTAGCTTGATTACCTTTGACCGTGAAGTGGTAATGCGCTTTTCGCTCTACTATGAAGGATGCGAGTTTACGCTGTGTGAGAAGCGCATCGGCGGTGATGTCTTTGCCTTGGATATCGATGTTGTCCAGCAGCGGGATGAATGTGCCGATTTCATTGGTTTGCTTGGCTTCATCGCCACCCTCAACAGCTACCGTGTCGACTTTTTTTGAGTGATACACAAAGCCGTCTCATGACCCACAACGCTCATGATGTGCGTTTGCCGCCCTGCTTCGTCTACAGCGTTGCGCATCGTCTTGCCATCAATCGCAAGGCTTTGGTCTTCTGTGGCAAAGGCAGTATTCCACTGTTGCAGAGCGAAATCAAACTTAACCGGGTCAACTCGCACCAACACATCCCGGATGATGGATTCGCTGGGGACAACATATTTTTTATTCTCACGTCGACACCCAAAGCGTTCGCGTGCTTTAGGTTTCAAATCTTTTGCCCATGCCGCGATGGCCTTATAGCCACGCATGCCGCACAGGGTTGCTCCCGCAGCAATACTTAGCACCACGGATAGCCGATGACGTTTGCCCTCGGCTCGACGCGGGTCGGGGATGTCATTAAAAAAATCAGGGAGTGTACGCATTTGTTGAGCAGTTAGCATGATCTTGGGGGCTCCAGTACGATAGATAGGGTTGAGGGTAGAACGGGAAAGTTGTGCTCGTGCGTTACGCTGCACAGGTAAAATAAAGACCTGCTTTGGTGAGGTGGCCTCACTGCTGTAGCCATCACGAGTACGGCGATATCCCCGGCTCAGTCCAAGGTAAGTCCAATTCGCTGCGCGATAGACCGTGCCGTGAAAACGCGACGGATCAACGAAAGTTTCCAGCAAGAGCAAAGGTTGACCAAAATACGCTTGCCAATCACCAGCAATTCGTTGACGGCACAAGGACAACACTTTGGAACCCAGATTGGGGTAGTGCCGCTCAGGCAAAATCAGAAAGCGACTGTTGTTGGCGATTAAGTTCAAGCGATCATATTGGTGACGGAAGTCCCATCCGATCCAGCGGTCACGCACACCGCACTTCCAGGCGGCAGCGGAAAAACTAAGTAATGCCGCCCATTCTTCGTCATAAGTGGCAACATACCAGAGGGTGTGACCAATCTTGGCAGAATCGCCAAGATAATGATATCGCTGCATTAACTCTCGGTAGCGTGGCTCCTCTAATTTGTTCGCTGGCCGAACGCATAATTGCTCAAGATTGATACTCATGAGCACTTTTTACACTGAAAGTGCTCTTTTGTCCAGATCTTTAGATAACTTTCTGAATTTGATTATGATTGATTAGTGAACAAATTTACCCTGCTGAAATAATGGCCCTCCATTTTGCTGCCGTTGTATCACCGTCAAGCATCAAACCCATTGTAGTAATAAGCGAGTCGAACCTTGGTGACATTAAGCGCTCCTTCTGTGCTCCACTTGCTGACATTGACCCTCATGTTCACCGTCCGAAACAATCTTTCTACTTTGCTTGTCGTCTTTCCTTCTAATCTGTTCTCCAAAGCCGTAAACATATCCTCGCGAGCATTCTCAAGATAAGATACACAACGCTTGAATTCTTTTTCCTGACAATAATCTATCACTTTTTTCAATCGCGCTTTCTTGGATTCGATCATCGCTTTAATCGTATCGGGGCAGTCTACCAAAGGCCGAATCGCGCATATCTCCATCAGCTCCGCTACAACATGTAACCATTCCTTGCTTTTTCTTTTAACGCCGTCAGACCATAAAGCGTACTGTGCTTGGTAGGGGATATGCCACAAACATCGCTGAACAAGGACGGTAACCTTTCCTCTCAAGCTTTCAAAAATAGAAGTATCGCCATCGGTTAAAAGCAAAAATGGTTCCTTGAATTTCTTGATCACCTCAATACTCTTTTGAAACAGTTTGTCCCATGAGCCGTTGTAGTTGCCGATATCGATACCCGCGACCCTGATGCCACCTCCTTTTTTGTACTGTACCAACACTTTCAACTCCTTTCCCCGTTTGGCGATCCCGGTAATCCCCACGCCGGTTCCGTCCGCCTCGCAACGTGGCGCCTCATTTTCATCCAGAACAAAATCTATCCCGGCGCCAACCCGTTGCACAGACCTCCAGATCGTCATCTTGTCTATCGCCCACCCGAACATCTTGCCGAATTTCTCTGAGACACGGTAGGACGTCAACGCTCCCATCAGCGCCAACTTGCGCCGCGTTTCTTCGGGAATTCTCTTCCTCGGTTCCATGCCGAGCAATGTACGGGTGATGTACTGCTTGCTGCCGCACGCCTTGCATCGCACCTGGAGCTGTTTGAGCGTGATATAACGAAACCAGGTGAGAATGGTCGTTGCTTTTCCATGCCGCGTCTTCCAAATGAATTCCCTATCATTGCCACAACATTGGCAAGCAAATGACTTTCTTTCCTGAGTCATCTCATATTCGCCAAAGCCAACAAGCACTTTCTGGAAGAAATCCTCAAGCAACTGTGGCAACAACATAAGAAACGCATTCATAATCGATGAAAAACTACTCTGCACCACGCAGACTCTGAATTGACAGTCAAATTCGATCGTAATACCCTTCTGCTGTGGGGTCGCTCCCATAGTGCCCTCCTTTTAGGATTTCGTTTATGCAAAAAACCAAACACTATATTGGAGGGCAACTTTCATCTTTTATACTCTCAGGTCTCTCAAATTCTACGTTACCAATATTTTTTGCTCGTGCCTCATTTTGTTTGTAACTTTGAATTTTTAAAGGTGCCCAAATGACTAACTATTCTATTGAAAACACTCATAAAAGCACTTCGCATATGCACTGGACTCATGTACTGCTGATCATCTTGCTCACTATTGTAATTACCAGAGCGGGCACTTACTGGGTACTTAAGACTTACTTTTTCACCACAGCATTCACGCCGGTTGCCCTCAA
>DATHVY010000180.1:0-8651 GCA_035461045.1 Planococcus sp. (in: firmicutes) | reverse complement strand
GAGCATCCAGCTCAAATAGAGCGGATGAAAATCGTAGTCAAGCCATTTACGGTGACTTGGTAGAAACTTTCGGGCCATATTCCCGACGTTATACGACAACATTATTTAATTTCATTCGTAATATAACATGTATTTAATGGCCGAACAACATAAACACGAACATTAACGAAAAAAATATTACTAAAGTTCGTTAAAAGGACAAAAAACAGCAAGTGCATGAGTTTCCATGCACTTGCTGTTTACTAATTTTATTCCCACTCGATGGTTGCTGGTGGCTTGCTCGTAATATCATAGAGCACTCGGTTGACGTGAGACACTTCGTTTACTAAACGAACACTGATTTTCTCCAGCACATCCCATGGAATGCGGGCCCAATCTGATGTCATTCCGTCGATGGAAGTTACTGCACGGATACCGATTGCGTAGTCATATGTTCGAGCGTCGCCCATGACGCCTACGCTGCGGATGTCTGGCAACACAGTGAAATACTGCCAAATATCACGGTCCAAGCCAGCTTTGCTGATTTCGTCCCGCAAGATCCAGTCTGATTCGCGGACGATTTCCAATTTTTCTTCTGTGACAGCCCCCATTATGCGAATACCCAAGCCAGGTCCTGGGAACGGTTGACGCCAAACAATTTCATCCGGCATGCCAAGCTCCGCGCCAAGAACACGCACTTCATCCTTGAACAATGTATTCAATGGCTCAATCAATTTAAATTGCATATCGTCAGGCAGACCACCTACGTTGTGATGGGATTTGATGGTTTGAGCAGTAGTTGTGCCGCTCTCGATGATGTCCGTATAAAGAGTTCCTTGAGCAAGGAAGTCCATTCCCTCGAGTTTGGAAGCTTCATCGTCAAATACATAAATAAATTCGTTGCCGATGATTTTTCTTTTTGTTTCAGGGTCTGAGACACCTTCCAGTTTTTTCATGAAACGTTCTTGAGCATCAATTTTGATGACATTCATATTGAAACCGTCAGCAAAAGTTTTCATGACACTGTCCGCTTCGCCTTTGCGCAAAAGACCGTGGTCTACAAAAACACACGTCAATTGATCGCCGATTGCTCTGTGGATCAAGACTGCAACAACAGATGAATCCACACCGCCGCTTAATGCACAAAGAACCTTTTTATCGCCGACTTCTTCTCTGATCTTGTCGATTTCCATCTCGATGAAGTTCTCCATGGACCATTCGTCTGCCATTCCACAAACATCATAGACGAACTGACGCAGCAATTCGTTGCCATAGATTGTGTGGCGGACTTCCGGATGGAATTGTACGCCGTAAAAACCTCTCTTTTCGTCTGCCATCGAAGCTACAGGACATCCCGCGCTTGTGCCGATAACATCAAATCCCGGAGGTGCAGCAGTCACCAAATCACCATGGCTCATCCAGACAATCTGCTCTTCAGGCAACCCTTTAAACAGTGCACTTTCTTTCACTAACTTCAGCTCTGCTTTGCCGTATTCCCGGTTTGAAGATTTCTCAACTTTGCCGTTCAGATGCAGGGCCATCAATTGCATGCCGTAGCAAATTCCCAAAATTGGCAATCCCAGTTCAAAAATTGCATCGTCTATAGAAAAAGCGTTTTCGTCATAAACGGAGTTGGGGCCGCCCGAGAATATAATGCCAGTCGCGTTCATTTCTTTGATTTCTTCCGCTGTAATAGTATGCGGATGCAACTCACTATAAACCCCGATCTCACGGATGCGGCGCGTGATCAATTGATTGTATTGACTTCCGAAATCTAAAACTACTATTTTCTTCTGATCTTTCAACATTGGACTAGCTGGCACAACGTTCACCTCTTCTATTCATTTCAGGACTCAAAAAAATAAAAGAACGCGAAAATTGCGCTCGCGTTCTTCTGCTCTACATCAAAAAGGTGAATACGCAGCCGAAAAAGGCATGCGGCATCCACCTTCATAGTCAAGTCATTTCCGGGGACTTGGTAGAGACATCCGATCCATATCATCGGACATATATGAGGGCACCTGTACTTTATAATTTTCTCAATTGTACAAGTAACGCCGCTCAAAATCAACCACTTGTTCGATTGATTAAATTTTCCCAACTTTCTTTCAGTTCATTCCATTCTATCGAGTTGCGGTTTCCTCCATATACTGATTCTTCATACGCCAGCGTCAGGCGCTTCATATCACCACCGCCGAAAAATGAGTCAATATAGGAAGCATAAGCTTTCAAAGTCTGGCCATCCTTCCTTTTCAAGCCGTACAAATCAAGTTGTTTCAGAAGCCGCAAATAAGCTTTTTCGAAAGATTGTGAGTTGCCTCTCAACCGATAATAAGAGATAAACATTTTAGGCATCCATTTCTGCCGTGCTTTGAACAGAAGCAAGCCAACTGCCAGAACTCCTGCCGTCACCCAAAAAATCTTTGTCGAATGATCTGATAAAAACCCTTGAAACCTGTCCCAACTTGAAGGTCCACCTGCTGCCGCTGCAGCTTCTTCAGTTTCCATCCCTTCCGATTCCGTTGGATCCAGTGGTTCAGGAAGTTCCTGTTCTTCTGTATCTGCAGCATCGACGTCCAGGTCAAAGTCGATATCTGATGCACCCGAGAAACCGATTGTCGGCTCAAACAGCATCCAGCCGACTCCGGGCATGTATGCCTCCACCCATGAATGAGCATTATTATTGGTCACTTGATATACATCCGCATCTCCCGATGTGTTCAGTAACTCACCTTCCGTGAACCCCTTGACCCAACGGGCAGGGATGTCAATCGAACGCAACATGACTACCATCGAAGTAGAAAAATTATCACAATATCCTCTTTTGGTTTCAAACAGAAATTGATCAACATAGTCCTGATTCTCTTCCGGAACCGGAATATCGGTTTGGCTGTACTCAAAGCCATCCTGGCTGAAATAACGTTCAATTGCACGGGTTTTATCATACAGGCTTACGGAGTTTTCGGTGATTTCTTCTGCCAAGTCCCTTACCCTCTGCGGCAATTCATCCGGAAGCTGTAAATACCGGTCAAACTCGGCACTCAGCTCTTCCAACTCTTCTTCTGAAGTTGCGCGCAGTTCGGTAAGGCTGTAACTCGGCACGCTATAATTCACTTCATACTCTTGAGGCTCAAATGGATTTCCTTGCCTAAATGTCTCGAAGCGCTGATCTGTAGGATTGTATTCGTATTCTACAGATTCGCCATCCATTTGAAATGATTCCACTCCATACGGATAAAGCACAAATGGAAAGCTCTGTTCCATACCCACTGAACCGGTTTCCCTGCTCTCGTCATCTCCGGGCGTGAAATCTGTCTCCACTCGATCTCCATTCGAATAGATGGTGGGTTGGTCCGCTTCTTCTGTCAATTCCCATCCTTTAGTAGTGTAGGTGTCTTTTGATTCCACTTTCCAATACTGGCCGGTTTCCATTTCCGCACGGAATACGGGAGTATCGTCGCCAACAAATGAACCGCCAAGCTGGGAATCGTCAACACCGTAACCGATTCTGCCAATCGTTGCAGCCCCTCCACCGCTGCCGCTGCCTCCTTGCCCTGAAAAAGAAGTGATATAAGGCACCGGATCTGGCCACTGGGGCTCAGCTTTCGGCAAATACATCGCTAAAGAAGCTGAACCGGCAATCATAAGAAATAACGGAATAACATACAAGACGATCTTGTCAGTCCGAATTGAAATTTGATTGCGCTCAACCCACCTTGCGAAATGCAGTAATCCTGCCAGCAACAAGCCGATGACCATAATCCGGATAATTGCGCCGTCACCGGAATAAGGGCTGAATGTATCCAGAATCGCAATAAAAATCACGGTCAATAAGTAAAACAAAAAAATACTCAGTCGGAAGCTGACCCAGTAATGAATCAGGTAGACCGCCATCCACAGCAAAGTGAAAAACAGGACCGTCCTGAACACATCCGTAGTCTGCCCCCAGTTCTGGGAAGCCAGAGCTGAAACGTTCGCGGTGATATCCGCCCATAAAAATGCCATAGCCTCGCTGTTGAAAAATACGGAATCCGTATATGCGATAACCACAAACCAAAAAATATAAAGGATTTTGATGGGGCCCGAGATCTGCCAGGGCACTTTCAGCAAAGACATGAGCAGTGCAAGGCCCACAAAAAGCAGGAACAGGAACTTAAAACCGGTATCCGACAATTCGATCACCGGCGTAAGCCATTCGGCCAACAACAAAAAAACCAAAACATATAAAAATGCCATGAACCATTTATTTGAACGGATGGAAGTCATTTAAGATCCACCTCCCTAAAGACATTCTCAAAGTTCTCGGGACTGATTAACTTGACGATAAAACCTCTCGAGCGGGCAAACCGGTGAACAGCTTCATCTTCCGGAGAGGGCTTTTCGCCTTTATCCATAACCACAAGGCACATGCAAGCCGTCATCTGTTTCATGCTGCGCTGAATGGAACCGACCATTTCCACGGTCAAATGTCCTGTAACATAAAGCACACTGGAAGCTTTCACTTGCGAAAGTTCCTTATTGACAGCATCGCTGAGCGGGTGGTCCAGGTCAGCATGGGATTTAGTTAAATAATACATCACCCGTTGAAGGTGCTCTTCGGTTTGGATAATCGGGAAGTGGTCGCGGGTAGCGCCAATCGATAAGTACGCCACACTGCTTTTGGAACGGACAATCGATTGCAGGATGGATGCCACCAACTCGACCTGAATCTCGTATTTCTCAGCAGATGCACGGTCATCGAGCAGGAATAGATCCTGTGATTGGCGGTCTTCAAATTCTTTGGTCCGCATGGTTTGAGTTCTGGCGTATGATTTCCAATGAATCCAGGACATGCGATCCCCCGCGCGGTAATCCCGGATACCGGTTGCCATTGTGGTGTCTTTCACCAAAGTGAAGGGTGCTGCCATCGTCCCTTGATCGTATCTCGAATCGATGGGCCGATACTCTATTTCCATCGTATTAGGATAAACCAGGATCGTCTGTTGTGCAGGAATCAAAGCGGTCTTCTTGACCCATCCGAAAAAATCAGAGATTTCAACTTGAACGCCTTCCAACACATGTTCCCCTCGGGGCATATCGTTTATTTCGTAAGTCCAGGAATAGTTTCTCTTAAAACCCGGCACCACCATTTTCCTGAGCTCCTGTACGCCCCGTTTTCTCAGGTTGATGGAATGGCTTTGCTCTCTGAGTAAATGATAAAGCAATGGAAATGGCGTTTTCCGGTGAATATGCACCGTAGCCGAAAAGGTATCACCTCTTTTGATCATCCCGGTATGGACCGAGCGGGACAACGTAATATCCTGCAACGGATAAAAGGTCAGCAGAATGGAATAAAGGATAAACGGCAGTGCCATATAAAAAATGAACCAGCTGACGAAGCCGCCCTGGAACATTGCAAACGAAAAAGTAATAATGAGGATCAGCAGTACCAACATCAAACGTCCCCATAGTTCCAACAACTTTTTTAGTTGTTTCATTGGCCGACTAGCCTTTGGACAGGCACGCGTGTTTTGGCAAGAATTCGATCCGTAATTTCTTCTGTGGTTATGCCATCGTAACGGGCTTCGGAACGCAGCATTATCCGATGTCCAAAAACAAACTTGGCTAAATACTGCACGTCGTCCGGAATGACGTATTCCCTGCCCTGCAATAAGGCATAAGCCTGCGAGGCTCGCATCAGTGCAATCGACCCCCTCGGGCTGACCCCCAAATAAACATAAGCGTCATTGCGGGTTTGTCTTGCGAGTTCTACTATATAACTGCGGATGGTCTCATCCACCCGGATGGCTTTTACTTCACTTTGCAGCTGAAGCACCTCTTCCAGCCCGATGACAGACTCCAGTTCATCAATCGGCACAGAAGATTGAGCTCGGCTGAGCACTTCCATTTCTTCTTTCAGAGTAGGATAGCCCATTTTGATTTTCAGGAGAAAGCGGTCCAGTTGAGCTTCCGGAAGAGGATACGTGCCTTCGTATTCGATCGGATTCTGGGTGGCCATGACGAAGAAAGGTTTCGGAATCTGCATGGTGACGCCGTCAATTGTAATCGATGCTTCTTCCATGGCTTCAAGAAGAGAGGATTGTGTTTTTGGGGAAGTCCTGTTTATTTCATCGGCCAAAACGATGTTGCCCATGATCGGCCCCGGGCGAAAGTGAAATTCCATATCTTTCGGATTGTATATGGATACACCGATAACGTCGGAAGGCAGTAAATCAGGGGTGAACTGGATGCGCTTGAATTCCGCTCCGATCGATTTTGCCAATGCCCTGACCAGCATGGTTTTTCCCACACCCGGCACATCTTCCAGCAACACATGGCCCTGGGACAACATGGCGACAATGCTTAACTCAGCAATATTCCTTTTGCCGATAATGACTTTTTCTATATTGTCGATAACGCCGTTTAAACGGTCTTTTGAGTTCATTATTTTTCCTCCAATATGAGTTCAATCTAACTGTCCGAACTATCATAATCTTATGATTAGCATAACGAAAATTGTTTGATAACTCAACTAAAGCCTTACATCAAACATTCGAGTGGCATTAATAAGGACAAGAAGTCTTTTTGTCCTTATTATTTGATCGATAATTATAAAAAAAGAAAAAACAGGCCCTTTTACGGCCTGTTTTTTAGAATTCATTTCCAGAAGTCATCAAATATTGTAATTGGCAGATGCCGCTTGTGCTGGCTGTTCAAATAATAACCTTCCAGTTTTTCGCGGGCGTCATCCGGTATTTCTTTGCCTTCCAGGTAGTCATCAATCATGTCGTAGGTGATGCCCAGTGCCACTTCGTCCGGAATTGCCGGACGGTCTTCTTCCAGGTCAGCGGTCGGAACTTTCGTATATAGATGCTCTGGGCTGCCAAGCTCTTTCAGCAATTCTTTTCCTTGGCGCTTATTCAGGCGGAAAAGCGGTGTTAAATCAGCTGCTCCATCCCCGAACTTCGTATAAAAACCGGTGACCGCCTCTGCTGCATGGTCAGTCCCGAGCACCACTGCGCTGTGGCTTGCCGCCACGGCGTATTGGACCTTCATCCGCTCACGCGCTTTGTCGTTGCCTTTGATAAAGTCCGATAACACGATGCCTTCAGCTTCCAAGGCGCTTTCTGCCGCATCCACGGATTCTTTGATGTTCACTGTGTATGTTGTTGTAGGATTAATGAACGCAAGCGCATCTTGTGCATCATGTTCGTCAAATTGTTCGCCATAAGGAAGGCGGAGTGCATAAAAGCTGTATTTGTTTTCTCCAGCTTCTTCATTCATTTGATCCACAGCCATCTGCGCCAGTTTCCCCATCAAAGTCGAATCCTGGCCACCGGAGATTCCCAGAACAAATCCTTTAAGGAAAGAATGGCCACTCAAGTAGTCCTTTAAGAAACTGATGGTTTTGGCTATTTCTTCTTTAGGATCGATTGTCGGCTGGACTTTCAGTTCTTTAATGATTTGCTGTTGTAGATTTGACATGTGCACCCTCCTCATTCCTGGTTAAGATTGAAAATCGCTTCTTTCACCTGTTCAATATTGCGCATCTTGTTGTCCCAGCATTTTTGGCTTAAGTCAACCGGATATTCTTCCGGATTCAAGGAACGTTTATACTCTTCCCACAGTAAATCCAAATTATCTTTTGCGAATTTGCGAACTTCTGCGAGAGGTGGAATTTCATAAATGACTTCTCCATCTTTGACCACCTGATGATGAATATTAACTGCATCAAAGTTGGTGACAAATTTCGAGACGAATGTATGGACAGGATGGAACATCTTCAAACGCCCTTCAGAAGCCGGATCTTCATCGTGCATGGTAATGTAATCGCCCTCTGATTTTCCATTTTCCCTGTCTATGATCCGGTAAACGTTTTTTAACCCCGGAGTCGTCACTTTTTCTGCATTTCCAGAGATTTTGATGGTGTCTTCAAATTCACCTTCACTGTTTTCGATAGCCACCAATTTATAGACCGCACCAAGAGCCGGCTGGTCGTAGGCTGTAATCAGCTTAGTGCCGATTCCCCACGCGTCAACTCGTGCCCCTTGAGCTTTCAAATTCAGTATGGTGTACTCATCCAGATCATTGCTCACGACAATTTCCGTTTCCGTAAATCCGGCATCGTCCAGCATTTTCCGAGCTTCTTTTGACAGAAATGCGATATCGCCGCTGTCGAGCCGGATTCCCGCGAAATTAATCTTGTCGCCCAATTCCTTCGCCACCTGTATGGCAATCGGCACGCCGGATTTTAATGTATTATATGTATCAACAAGAAACACACAATCTTTATGGCGTTTGGCATAGGCATGAAACGACTCGTATTCATCTTTATATGCCTGCACTAAAGAGTGAGCATGCGTCCCGGCCACTGGTATATCGAACATTTTACCGGCCCGCACATTGCTTGTGGCTTCAAGCCCCCCAATATAAGCGGCTCTAGAACCCCATAAGGCAGCATCCATTTCCTGCGCTCTGCGAGTACCGAATTCCATGACCCGTTCTTCCTGCACCACTTGTTTGATCCGGCTCGCTTTCGTGGCAATCAAGGTTTGGTAATTCACTATATTCAACAATGCCGTTTCTATTAGTTGACCCTCGACCAACGGAGCTTCAATCCTCAGCAACGCTTCGTTTTGAAACACCAGCTCTCCTTCTCTGACAGAGTAGATATCGCCAGTAAAACGAACAGT
>DATHVY010000179.1:0-2160 GCA_035461045.1 Planococcus sp. (in: firmicutes) | reverse complement strand
GGATATGCAAAAAGTGATCCTGCTGGCGATCGAGGACGATTACCGATTGACAGTTGAAGGCGTAAAAAAAGCGGCTTCCGAGTATTATAAATTGACGGTGGCAACTACAGCACCTCAGCTAAAACAGGCTCACCTCAAGGAGCCGGTTGAAAAAACGACAGAACCAAAAACCAAGCAGGATGAACTCTTGCAGTATTTGGAATCCGCTTCCCCGGTAGAAGTACTGAGGGATATTGCCAATGGCAAAGAGCCGTTGCCGGCAGATGTCCAGCTGGCAAATCAGCTGGTTCTCCAGCACGGCATGGAACCACAGGTAGTGAATGTCCTGCTGCAATATGTTCTGCTTCGCACGGACATGAAACTGACAAAAGCATATGTGGAGAAAATCGCTTCCCACTGGCTGCGCAAAAATGTAAATACAGCGAAGGAAGCGATGGAACTCGCAAGAATCGAACATGCCCAATATATGAAGTGGAAGACGGAAGGGCCTGCCCCTTCGTCAAGTTCTTCATTCGGCTCACGCAAAAAGCCGGTCAGGGAAGAGCAACTCCCGGAATGGTTCTACAAAAAAGATGAACAGGCGAAAAAGACGGACAAAGCGCCTCGCAATGAAAGCCTGGAAGTGGAAAAGCAAAAGCTTCTGGCCAAACTTGCGTTGAAGAAAGGTAAGGGTGATTAAATGGAGCCGATTCGTGATACATTGAAACGCGTTGTCAACGCACCTGCTTTTTCGGAGCGCTATGATGAAATGCGCAAAGAGGTTCTGGAACATCCCGGCGTTCAGAAATTCCTGGAAGAAAATTCGGCTGACATTGATAAAGGGACCGTCGACAGAGGAATGGGCAAACTTTACGAATACATCAATCAGTCCCATGATTGCAATAAATGTCCGGACCTCGGAAACTGCATCAACCATTTAAAAGGGTTTGAACCCAATTTAATGCTGGAACATAACAATATCGGCATCGGCTATACGAAATGCCGATTGAAAACCGCACGTGAAAATAAACTGCATGCGTCTTCCATGATTCACAGTATGTACATGCCAAAAGAAGTCATGGCTGCGACGATCGAGGAGTTTGACGTCGAAGACAGCCGGATGGCTGCTTTTCAAGCCGCTGCCGAATTTCTGGAAGAAGCGACCGGTCCGCATAATCTGCCTGAAAAAGGCTTGTATTTGTATGGCCAGTTCGGCATTGGAAAATCTTATTTGATGAGTGCTGTCGCCAACGAACTGGCTGAAATGAATGTCAAATCGGTGCTCGTATTCGTACCGGAATTCATGCGCGAGATGAAACAGGCGATTGGTGATCAAACCTTGCAGGAAAAAGTCGATTACGTAAAAAAAGCGGATGTGCTGATGCTCGACGATATCGGTGCAGAAGCGATGTCCAGTTGGACGCGTGATGAAGTGCTTGGCACTATCCTTCATTACAGAATGGCTGAAAAACTGCCGACGTTCATGACGTCCAATTTCAGTTATTCGGAACTGCAGCATCATTTGACGTATTCGCAGCGTGGTGAAAAAGAGGATTTAAAAGCGGCACGCATTATGGAACGAATTCGGGCATTGACGATCCCAGTGAAACTGGACGGGCCGAATCGCCGGAAATAACTATTGTGTTTGACCCCAGTTGGGCGTATAATTCAAACAAATAACCTTTGATCAAAAGAAATGCATAGACAAGGACAATAGCGGAATTGTACGACTTTCAGAGAGAGAAGCCTTGGCTGCAAGCTTCTTAAGTACGGCAAGACGCTTACCACCTTCGAGCAGCAGCTGTGAACCTTTGGGTAGCAGCTGACGGCACCGGCCCGTTAGCCGATGCAGAGCTTCATTATGGATGGATCCGTCCAACCATAATTGAAGAAGGGTGGAACCACGAACTGAGCTTCGTCCCTTTGGGATGGGGCTTTTTTGCGTTAAAAGCGAAAAGAGCCGTTCTGCTTCGACAGCCAAAGCGGCATATGTCCCGAGAAGCAGGCTCTTGTAGCTGGATATGGGAAACGCGTTAGGATTTAAACAAACAGTAGGATATTAAAAGGAGAGATCAAGATGTCAAACATGATTCAGTTAACATTCCCTGATGGAGCAGTAAAAGAATTCGAACAAGGAATTACTACAGAAGAAATTGCACAAGCGATCAGCCCAGGCTTGCG
>DATHVY010000178.1:0-3517 GCA_035461045.1 Planococcus sp. (in: firmicutes) | reverse complement strand
TGTTTTTCGAAATATTGAGTAACCAAATGACTCCTGTAAACAACCAAAAGAGAGAACCTGATAATAGGTTCTCTCTTTTTAATTCGGCAATTGAAAATGGCCTTTGCCGCTTTGTTTTACTTGATACATGGCGGTATCCGCTTTTTTCATTAAACCTCCAGCGCTTTGTGCATCGAATGGATACATCGCGATGCCGATGCTCGGGGTGCTGATGATTTCATAGCCGTCCACTAGATGCGGTTGACTCAATGAACCCAGGATGGCTTGGGCTGTCTGGAGAGCCTCTTCCTGATTGCGGATGGAATGGAGCAGCACCGCAAATTCATCCCCGCCCTGACGAGCCACGATATCCTCTGTGCTCACCGCATCTTTCAACCGATTTGCCACGGATATGAGAAGCAGGTCTCCTATATCATGTCCTAACGTATCGTTAACCTTCTTGAACTGATCCAAGTCGATGAACATGACGGCAAACACCGCAGTGCTCGATTTCGCATCCATCACCGCTTGCCTCAGCAAGTCATCAAACAAAGCCCGATTGGCCAAATCCGTTAATGCATCGTGGTAAGCCATGTGGTTGACCCGCTCTTCGTTGAGTTTGTTTTCCGTAATATCTTTGCCGATGCCGAATATCCCCACTACATTATTTTTGACCACAATCGGAATATTGGTGATGCTCATCTGCAAAGTTTTACCGTTTCGGTCATGAACCGGAATCTCATAATGCTGCGGAGTTCCTTTCATGACTTTGTAGACATGTTCGAGCACACGCTGCTGGTGGTCGATATCAGTGAAAGAATTGCTGGCGAGGCCGATCAAGTCCTTTTCCTCATAACTCAGCAATTTTGCACCTGCGGCATTGATGCTTTCGAACCGGCCTTTCAGATCAAGGGAGTACACAGCATCCGGATGATTCTCAAACAAGGATTTATAACGCTGTTCGCTGATCTCCAGCTCTTCCGTTTTGGTGTGGTATTGCCGCAGCAACCGCTGATTCTCTAAAATCATCAGAATTTGGCGGATGATGACCAAGAAAATCGACAACCCGGAACCGATTGTTATCACATCAACCTCGTTGGTCCGGCTGCCCATGAAGATGAACAGGATAGCAACCCCAATGTAAGGGAAGGCCAGTTGAAAAACATCCACTTTTCGCAGTTGGGAAGCTTCGCTAATTTCTTCAGTTTCGCTTTTCAGTTCGCCTTGATATATAAAGCCAGTGAAGCCTATCAACAGGATTGCCAATATGAAAAGTGGGTCGATCAAACTGCCCGCTGCGTAACCATCCATCGAGATTAAATACAGATAGGCAGTGTCTGCGATAATCTGTACAGAAATACCGAGGAATATGAAAATGTATAAACCGTTCAACTGAGTTTTTTGATTGCTGAAATACAACGTGATCACAGCCAACAACAGGGCAAGATCGCCAATCGGGTAAGCCAATGAGACCATCAATTCGAAGGAACTTACTGCTCCATAGTCAAGGATTGGCTCGATGATGAAATACCAGCTGAACGTAGCAGCTACCGTCATGACAATCAGGATGTCAAAGAGAAATCGTACAAACTCATATGTTCTGTTCTGATGCATGAATTTATAAACAAACGCGGCAAGGAAAAAAATAATTTGAAGCATATAAAACAAATCCGGTGAGCCGGGAAAAGGAACTTCCTGGCCGAGAATGCTGTCATAGGCAAGCCAAATCAATTCCGCCACCAGGTAACTCAAACCTCCGAGGGCCAGCAGGAGCCAAAATCCCTTTTCCTTTTGCTCGCTGCGCTTAAAAGCCTGCAACAGCCAGACGAAGGCAATGCCGATCCCTGTAATGGACAACAGATTGCCGCCCAAGCTTTGCATGGTGAGGTTGCCTTGCCAGCCGACAAGCCAAAAATAATAAACCATTGTATATAAAAGGACAATCGCCATGCCGAGCCTTTTCTTCGTTCGCATATCCATGCCCCTAAACCCCTTTAGTTCTTCTTTCATTCAGTATATAGATTATTATCGTGAATGAAAGAATAATGCTATAAAAATAATAAGATAATTTTTACAAATTAGAATATTCTTCCAAATTGTTTTCGGTGTTTATCTCAGGTCCAATTCCCGCCATATTTTCAAGAAAAGACTAACAGTTATTACGAAACTTGAAGTAAACTGAAATTACCAAATAAAAAAGGGTGATTAGATGGATTGTTCAGGCTGTTCGGTTTCGGATTTGAACTTTGAAGTGAAATTCAAAGGACAAGCAAATATATCCGTGATCCCTCACGTGGTCGAGCATATGGAGAGAAGAGGATTTTGGCTAACAAGGAAAGATCATAAGGTGCAACTGGATGAAAAAGGTGCACGGGAGTTTTTGGATTTCTGCATGGACATACTGCAGCCGGAAGAGATGGAGTTTCGGGTCAACCAGCAGAATTGGCGTCCTGTAGAAGAAATTGAGCAAGTGTTCGAAATGGAATGGATTGATGACGTGATCAAGCATGAACGACTGACCTGCCATTACCAGCCAATCGTGGATCGGGATGCGCAAGTTTACGGTTATGAAATGCTGTCACGTTTTCAAAATGAAGACGGTACAATGATTTATCCAAACGAAATTTTTCCGGCCGCAAAAAGCCGCGGGCGTTTATATGCATTAGACCGCGTATGCAGAATGACAGCCGTCAAATATGCAGCTGCATTGGAAGGGAAAAAAGCGTTCATCAACTTTATCCCGACCTCGATCTATTCTCCTGAATCCTGTTTGCGTTCCACGACGGATTTAGCGCTGCAGTTGGGAGTAGATCCAGCACAGCTCGTTTTTGAAGTAGTGGAAACCGAGCAAGTGGAAGATATGAATCATCTAAAACGGATTTTGGCTTATTATAAGGATAAAGGATTCCATTACGCACTGGATGATGTGGGCGAAGGGTACAGCACGATTGAAATGCTGGCTGAACTGGAGCCGCAGTACATGAAACTCGACATGCAGTTTGTCAATGGGGTCGCGGCGGACGTTAAAAAGCAGCAAGTCGCAAGGAAATTCCTGGAGAAATCGCTGGAAATCGGTTCGACGCCGCTTGCTGAAGGGATTGAAACGCGTGAGGATTTTGAATGGTTGAAGGATCAGGGCTATCAACTTTTCCAAGGCTATTATTTCGGGAAGCCCGCTGCAGCGCCCTTACAGAAAATTGCGGTGAATTAAAAAGAGAAATCCCGTATGGCTCTTGAGCCATACGGGATTTTTTATTAGCCTTGTACGCTTTCTTCCTGGTAAACCGGGACCCAGCCTTCAGTAGTGACGAAAATACGGACGGCGACCACTTTGCGGTCTTCGGCCAGCGTGAAGTAATGTGTGATGTTTTCCGGTACGGAAATCAGATCTCCTGGCGTCAGGTGCACTTCAAAAAAGCGCTCGTCTTTGCCCTGGATGATAAAGACCCCGTGTCCGCTAACGATATAGCGTACTTCATCGTCTGTATGGATATGCTTGCGCTGGAAATTCTTCAGCAATTCGTCCAGTTTCGGGTTC
>DATHVY010000177.1:0-41235 GCA_035461045.1 Planococcus sp. (in: firmicutes) | reverse complement strand
TCTTCACCCAAAGATCCCGTGAACATGATTGGCTACCGGGCAATAAAATAAGACCGAAGCGACTCGAGGGGCTAGGTGCTGGAGTCTAGACAGGGAAATACTTCTTTCGAAGCCTTTATTTTGAAAAAATCATCCTTTCTTAAACAATAAAAAAATGGAAATGAAACCCGTTAGACGGTTTCATTTCCATTTTTTAATTTCATTTTCGCTTTTGAAGCTGCGTCCGCTTTGCGTTGTTTTCCTTTGCGCCAGACCATCCAGACAAAGGCTAGGAAAATCAAGTACATGACTGCCAAAGCTGCAATATACGCCATGTTGAATCCCCGTTCTTCAGTTACATGGAAAGTTTCTGATGTTTCACGGTTCATGGTAATCCGGTAAGTACCGTTATCAGCCTGCCTGACCATGTCGTTTTCGAACAAACCACGCATTTGCATATCGCTGCCAATTCGTTCTTCAGGCACGATGAAGTTCTGGGTAGAAGAAGAATTATTGATGGCGATAATCCATGTCTCTTCCTCATCAGATCGTTCATAAACGAGCCAGCCGTCTTCTTCGAGCAAAATTTCAACTTTCCCGCTTCTCAATGCCGAAGACGAGTTGCGAAGCGTGTTCAACGACTCGATGTGATCATTCAGCTCTGCTTCAACTCCGATATCCAGAATTTGATGTGCTTCCGGAAGCGTATCCCCGCTCATCGCAATTTCTGAACCGTATTGCACATTCGGAACGCCAGGCATCGTGAACATTTGAGTCAATAATAAACTCCAGCGCGTGGGCGGAAATCCTCTTTCCTCCACTACATCGGAAGTGAATCTCGGACCTTTAAGCGAATCCACTTGGATGATTTGTCCATCGCTCCCCTCAAGCAAGGCCGGCAGTCGCGCCGATTCTTGATCGAAGTTTCGATAACTGCTTCTTAATATTTCTTCCGCTCCCGGCATAACCACAGAGTCAAAACCTTCAGTCGGCTCCATTTCCTCATCACCGATGATGTAAATATCTCTCACTGTTTTGATTTCCTGTGAGAATTCACGGATAAAGTCGGCATCCAATGAAGCTGAATCCTGCAAACGTAGCGCATCGATATCAAAGTTTCCGACAAAAGCGGTGAATTCCTGAATCAACGCATCCCGAACTTCCGGAATCGATGTATCCAATGCAACCGTACCATCTTCGTTTTCTACGAACCATTCCGGATTTTCACTGAACCAAACGTGATTTTCATCCAGGCTTTGTGTCGGCAGGTCGATCATCAGTTTCATATCACGATCGTGGGTAGCCTCGATCAACTGAATAAATTCTTCTTCCGTCCCGAAATGCCTTTCAAACTGTCGATAATCCAAAACCGCTTTGCCGTCATAAGTTGAAGAAGCAAAAACTGGGCCGATGGATAAGATCGTAAAGCCCATGTCTTGTATCCGGTTCATTTCCTGGATCACTCCACTGAAATCCCCGCCTGAAAACGAATTGATGTCCCGGGCATCCGCTTCATAATCATTTAGAATATCTTGGTTAAAATACCGATCCACCAATAAATCATATATGCTTTCTTTAGAGAAATCCCCTGTTTCTTCGGCTGTTGCCGGTTGCACCAGGCTGGTTATCAAAACGATGCTGGTTACAATTGCTATCCATTTTGCTTTCAATGCAAAATCCTCCTTTTGTTCCTTGAGGCCATTTTTTCGTCACTCGGTCTATTTTATCAAACTGCGAACCCCTCCGCTATGGCTGTGAAATAAAACAGCTGTTGATGAACCCAAGTTTCGTCTAATCTGTGAAGTCTGATGAAAAAAGCACAAGAAAAAACGGGCGCGAAATTTCGCGCCCGCTCGATTCAATTACGCCAGAAAATCAAAACCGATTGGCAGTCGGAAACCATAGAACATTGTCGCGAACAAAAATACTGCGAACAGAATCCAGAACATCGTTACCGGTTTCTGTTTCTTTGAACGGACCAGCACCATTTCCATCATGCCGATCGTCAAGATTCCAAAGAGGAATTTCAAGCCGTATTCCATCGGGTCAACAGATGAAAACTCAATGAACAAAGTCAATCCTGTAATAATGATCAGGATGTAGAAAAGGCGAAGAACCATATGAAGAATCTTACGGCCCTTGCTTTCACGGTGCATCAGCGCTGCCACTAAAAATACCACAAGTGCGATGACCCATGTCGTGATGTGAAGATGTGTTGTATCAGTTAAAAAACCCAAGTCGTCACCTCTTTAATAGATTGTCTCAACCAGTTTATCACAGTTTCATGCCGGATAAACATCCCTCAGGTCATGACAAATGTGTGACGAGTGTACCGATGGACTGGATCGACACTTTCACCGTGTCTCCCGACTTCAAATATTTTGGCGGGTTAAACCCTTTGCCGACACCTGCTGGCGTTCCGGTCAAAATCACATCACCCGGTTCGAGCGTAACGTATTTGGATACTTCGTGGATGATGTCATCGACCCGGCGAATCATATCTAACGTATTGCCGTTTTGACGGACTTCGTCATTTACCTTAGTTACAATTGATAGATTATCCGATTGCGGAATCTCATCTTTTGTCACTAAATAAGGTCCCATTGGGCATGAACCGTCCAAGCTTTTCCCTAAGAAATATTGCTGATGCTTCGTTTGCAGGTCCCTGGCCGTCAAATCGTTTGCGATTGTATAGCCGAATACATAATCATACGCCATTTGCTTCGGAATGGAACGACCTTTTTTACCGATGACAACAGCCAGTTCACCTTCATAATCATAGGCGTCCGTCAGTTTGCTATGGACTGAAACAGTCTGTTCATCACCAGCGATGGATGTTGGCGATTTTGTGAATACCACCAATTCCTCCGGTACATCTGAACCCATTTCCTTTGCGTGATCCGCATAATTTTTACCTACGCAGATGATATTTTTGGGTGTTCTCGATATCGGTGCTAACCATTCGATTTCAGAAAAAGAGCGTTTGAAATCCTGGGGATTTTTGGAACTTAACGCCGCTTCCGTCAACTTACGGACTTGTTCCACAAATTCCATTCCATCGGAGATTCCATCAATCAGCTTGGTTGGAAAGCTTGGCAGAACTTCTAACTTCTGCTGGATTGCCACTACGTCCCAGACAGCTTCTTCCTTTTTCACTTTAGGTCCGAATCCTTCTTTTCCTTCATATCGAAAAGTTAACAGCTTCATTCGTTTAACACTCCTTTTCATTGATTGCATTCATTATACACATTCATGCATTTAAATTGTTGGTTTTTTCAAAATTAACTCAATAAGTCAATTTGCGCCACAGCTTTTCGAGTGGACCCTGGGAATATTTAGTAAACCAGAGTTCTGCGAAGATCAACTGAAGGATGAAAATACCGATTGCAATCCAAGTCCCGGTCAGCAGATTCACCTGTCCGTATAGCCCCAACCCATAAGAATAGAATATAGACGTTGCTAGAATGGATTGGGTAATGTACGTGGTCAAAGACATGCGGCCCACCTTTACTACA
The DNA here is from genome assembly GCA_035461045.1 of Planococcus sp. (in: firmicutes). Classification (GTDB taxonomy): domain Bacteria; phylum Bacillota; class Bacilli; order Bacillales_A; family Planococcaceae; genus Planococcus. The sequence continues at coordinate 37,741 of DATHVY010000177.1, read as the reverse complement.
GGGCTCAGCAGCTTCAACGCCAGCTCTTTCTGAGCAACCAAGGCAATGAGGGCTGCATAGCCGACCGCTACCAGCGGTCCACCGAAAAAGTCCTGTAAATACGTGAAAGCATAATTTTTTTCAAAAAGGTAAGGCGTAGCTTTTAACAAAAGTCCCAAAGACAACGGCAATACAGCCAACCAAATCCACAATTTCCGATACTGCTTGGTGCGCTCGATCAAATGCCATTTTGCTGCGGCCGCTCCTGCCATCATTAACGGTAGAATGGTGAAAATCATGACAAAAAAGTTCGCAGGGTTGTTCTGGTAATACCAGTCTGACAGGCGCTGGCTAAAAATTTCGCTATAACTGCCAGCCGGGTAGGCTGCAAACGAATTTTGAACTTCTTGTATGCCCGTATAAAAGTTGGGGTTAAGCGATACCGCGATAAACATCAGGACCAGAAGCAGTAAATGCGGAACCACATAAAGTATACTTCCAAGACTCAACAGCCATTTTGCCGGAAATCTCAGCAGGCCGATCAACAGGAAGCCCATGATGGCATAGGTAATCAGAATATCTCCATACCAGATAAAGAATGCATGGATGACCCCAAAACCTAACAGCACAGCCAGCCTCTTTGTGGCTAAAGGTATGAACGGGCGGCCTTGTGCTTCAGTTCTCATAAACTGCATTGCTAATCCGTAGCCAAATAACATGGCGAACAACGGATAAAAGCTAGCTTGTATAAATATGTCGATATATGAATAAACCGTTGAATTCATGGTTCCTTCAAACCAAGTGTGCGGATCTATATAAGAGTAGGGCGTATGGAAGGCGAGCATATTGACGAGGAGAATGCCGAATAAGGCAACCCCTCTCATCAAGTCAATCGCTTCCACTCTTTCATCGAGTGCAACGGGTTGTAACTTCAAGATAATCCTCCTAAATTTCAACTTCTTTATCTGTTGAGAACAAATATAGTAAGCGCTGTTTGATCGGTATTTGCAATATGGCTTCGACCGCCTCTTGGTATACCGCCAGTTGCACACTGTACCTTTGGTTCATTTCAAGATTTAGATCGACGATGTCTTCTGCGCGGTCCGTTTTGTAATCGAGCAGAACCCATCCATCTTCTTCTTCAAACAGGCAATCGATGATTCCTTGAATAATCTGGCGGTCACCATCCCCGTCCTCTTTCGCATAAGTAAACGGAACTTCACGCTTAATGCTTTTAGCTTTCATCAGGCGCTCAGCTGTGCGGCTGTCGAAAAACCGGGCAATTTCAGCCGCTTTCACAGCTCTTCCTTCATCGACTGAGATGATTTCCTTGCCTGTCAATGTTTCGATGAATTCGTTGATTTCCATAAGATCCATTTTCGAAGTCAAAGGCAAATGCTGCATGACGGCATGCACCGCTGTTCCCCGGTCTGCAGCGGAAATTCTTTTTGCCTGCATAAAATCGGGACGGTTATGAAGCAGGCGCTGTCCGGTGCTGGTGCTTTGGATAAATGATTCCGGTTCTTCTGACCTTTGAAGCATTTGCAGCCTTTTTATTTCTGAAACGGATTGTTTGGAACGTTTCTCTACCGCATTGCGGTGGGGATATTGAAAGTCGAATCTGGCGGAAATTTCTGCTGAATAATTTTTTTCCTCCGGCACGCTCGTCATCAGTTCATCCACTGTCACTTGAGCAGGCAACAGCGTCTGCGATTCGACCACTTCCACATGGAATTTTGAATGGTGATGCAGGCTAGCTCCAGTCCCATTAAAAATCTCAACAGTATCTGGATGCCTTGCCACTGCCGGCCCGATCCAATCAAGAAAGCCTTTTGCCCTGGAGCGGACAAAATCCGGCAGCCGCGTTTCAGTTGAAGTTGTTTTCCATTTCTCGAACAGTTTTTCCGGCTCTTTGACAGAAGCTGTTAAAAACAAGCGCTCTTTTGCACGGGTCATAGCCACATACAGCACCCGCATTTCTTCTGCCTTCATCTGCAATTGTTTCATTTCTCTCACCGCCAAAAAGGGCAGGGACGTGTATTCGATTCTGGTATCCGGATTAACCGCTTTTACAGCCAAGCCGAAATCCTGATCAAAGAGATAAGGTTTCCGGAAATCCATTTCGTTGAAAGATCTCCCTGTGCCTGCGAAAAAGACGATTGGAAATTCCAGCCCTTTGGATTTATGGACAGTCATCAGCCGCACGACATTTTCCTTCTCGCTTAAGGATTTGGCTGTTCCAAGGTCGTCTCCCCGCTCCCGCATGCGATCAATAAACCGCAAAAAGCGGAACAAGCCACGAAAAGAGGTTTTCTCGTATTCCAAGGCCCGATCATGCAGCGCCCGGAGATTTGCCTGACGCTGCTTGCCGTTGGACATCGCGCCAACCATTTCGTAATAATTCGTATCCAAATATACTTGCCAGATCAATTCAGCCAAGGATCCTCTTCTTGCCAAGTTGCGCCAGTTTTCGAGATGGCGCATAAAGCGCACCAGTTTCTCAGCGGTGTCCCTTTCAATTCCTGAACCATTTCGCATGAACGTTCTAACAGCTTCATAATAGGAGGCTTGCGGCGCGGCCAGTCGGATTTCCGCTAATTCATTTTCCTTCAGGCCGATAAATGGGGCCCGCAGGACTGAAACGAGCGGAATATCCTGATAGGGATTATCGATAACGCGAAGCGTATTCAACATGATCATCACTTCGAGCGCTTCAAAGAAGCCGCCCGACAGTTCTGCATAAAGTGGAATACCAGCCATTTTAAATTCATCGGCAAAATCTCCCGACCAGGTCATCGAGCGCATCAAGACCACAATGTCACGGTATTCTAAAGGTCGTTTTTGCCCAGTCCATGGATCGTGCACGAACGTTTCCCGGTCCATCAATTCCTTGATTTTCCTCGCGGTATACCGGGCTTCCCATTGCGATTTTGCCAGATCTGCATCTGCCTCTTCTTCAGTTTCCGGCTCATGGATCAATGCCAGTTCAATCGGTATGCTGACGTCATCATAAGGCGCCTGAGGTTTTAAAGCAGCGGCTTCATCATAATCGATTTCGCCGACCCGCTCTCCCATGATTTGCGAAAAAATGTAGTTAGTCCCATCCAGAATTTCTTTTCGGCTCCGGAAATTGGCATTCAAATCGATTTTCATGCCGGCATTTTCGCCGGATCGATTGAAACGCGCATATTTTCCCAGGAACAGCATCGGTTCAGCCAGACGGAACCGATAGATGGACTGTTTGACGTCCCCGACCATGAACAGATTGCCGTTCTCTTCCGTACCGGACTTCACCAGATTCAATATTGTTTCTTGCAGCATATTAGTGTCCTGGTATTCATCCACCAGCACTTCTTTAAACCGCTCCTTGTATTCATCCGCTATCGCTGATGGCTTGCCGTCTTCACTCAGGATTTCCAGTGCGTAATGCTCCAGGTCCGAAAAGTCGACAAGTGCCCGATCAATTTTCAAGGCTTTAAATTGAGCAGCAAAACGTTGAGTCAACTGTACCAAGGTTTTCATGATCGGAGCCATTTCCCTCATCTCATCCAGCAGCCTTGCAGGCGTCCGGGAAAAATAAGCTTCAAACACGCCTGTAACCATCTTTTTCGCTTCGTTGCGGCGGCCTTTAGCTTCTTCAGCCAAGGTCGGATCACATGAGTCTTTTTTGATGCTTGCAGCTTTCCCCCATTTAAAATCCTTTGAAAGCTTGTATGCCTCTTCCCATGAATGATCCAGTGCTTCGATGGCCGTTTGAATAATCTGCAAGTCAAGGTCAAATGTGTCGCCCAGCTGATGGGGGCCATCAGGTTCCAATGTCAGCTGTTTTCCTTCCCTGGTCAATTGCAATGCTTCTTCGAGCGCATGGTGTATCGTCAATTTCAAGCTGCCGATAAAGGGCAACTCGTCAATTCCGGTTTCTTTCGGCACATCATAAAGCAACGGCACTTGTTCCAGCCATTTGTCCGGATTCGGGTGAACCCTTGAATAATCATATAGCTTCTCTAGAAGCAGCTCCATGGCCTGATCGCTGCGGTCGGAGGTGAAGCTGTCTGCAAGCCGGTATACTTCGGCGGCCGCCTCGCCTTCATAGGCAGCCTCAAGGACCGCTTCCATGACATCGTCCCTTAATAAGGCCGCCTCGGTATCTCCCGCAATGCGGAATCCTGGATCAATCTCCAACAGGTAGGCATATTGCTTAACTACCGAAAGGCAAAAAGAGTGCAGGGTGGAAATTTGGGCTTTGTTGATCAACCGCAGTTGCCTGCGCAAATGCTTCGATTCAGGGTTATCCGCGACCGCTCTTTCCAACGCATTGGACATGCGGTGGCGCATTTCGGCTGCAGAAGCGTTGGTGAAGGTCACCACCAGCAATTCGTCGACCGAAATCGGCTCTTCTTCGGACAACACCTTCTCGATCATTCGGTTGATCAGCACAGCGGTTTTGCCGGAACCGGCTGCTGCTGATACAAGCATATCCTGGCCTTTGGCCCAGATCGCTTGCCATTGTTCATCTGTCCAAGTTGCGTCAGTCGGTTTCTTCGGAATCATCACGATGCATCTCCTTCCGGATTAGTTCCACCGCTTTATCACTGGATAGGGCGGGCAGTTTTCGGTAGTTCTGGTCGGGATCTGCCGGGTCAAATTGGCAAATGGATCGATAAGAACAGAATTGGCAAGGGGTCGTATCCTTCACTTTGTACGGAGTAACACTGGTGTTGCCTTCGAGTATGCCGTTTCCTGCAGCCTGGTGCTTATGCCGGACAAAAGTTCGGATCGTTTCCATGTCTTCTTTCATGACTGTTTTAGATTGCGATTTGGAGATTGCGCCATTTTTATTCATCCGGACGGGGATGATATTGGAAAATCCGTCCACTCCTTCGTCCATGGCGTGAATGACTTCCGGATCCTCCACAAGCAAGCCGTTCATCTTGAACGATTTGGCGACTTCTTCTTCCAGCTCTTCGGCAGTCATCAGTTTAGTCGATTTGAGCATCGGATTATGCATGTGAAAATACAGCACTCCCGCCGGTTCTGCCTGCTCTCCAAGCCAGCGGTCGGAATGCGTCAGTGCGACATCCAGGTACGTGAATGTCTGCAGTGACAATCCGTGATAGACATCGCTCAAATCCAAGCCCCGTTTGGAGGATTTATAATCGACCACCCGTATATAAGGTTTGCCGTCAATCGTTGTGGAATCGATTCGGTCGATCCGCCCGCGTACGTTCATTTTTCTTCCACGTGACAGTGGGATGTCCAAAGGTGGAATGGTCTCTTTCGGCCCGAAGCCGACTTCCAGCGCAACCGGAACAAATCCGGAAACTTTCGCATGCCTGCCAAGCATCACTGCAGTCTGCCGGATAATGGCTTCCAGCTTGTACTGGATATAACGGTAACGATGCGTACTGATCAGGATGTGGTTGACGAAATATGGAGACAGCTGTTCCAATGCTCCTTTCGCCAGCTCCTGGCACTGTTTTTTGGTGAGTGAATCCCAGGAAACATCCAACCGGTTCACTTCATCGGAAATCCATTTGATGGCGGCATGAAACAGGTCGCCCATCGCCGGGGCAGCCAGCTTGTACTGGCTTCGTTCTTCAAGCTTTAACCCGTAGGTCACATAATGAGCGAACGGACAGCTGTAAAAGGTCTCTACACGGGAGACACTGGAAGAGATCGGCAGTCCATAGAGCGGTTCTGTCACTTCTTCCCTCAAAGGATCCGCTGCGTTCGGCTTGATCGGGTTCATGATTCTTTTGATCACGGATGACCAGTACGGATCCCCTTGGTAATAATGCAGCACCGCTCGCCATTCGGGCGTCAGGTTGCCGCTGCGTATGCGGGAAGTTAAATAAGCCAATGCCGCTTTCGGATGCGAAATATAATCAAGATCCGAATCCCGGCTCAATTCTTCCGGATCAATGGCTGCTGCCACCGGTTCGATTGAAAACATCGTCTCAAGTTTGGGGATATAAAGTGATGGCAATAAGGCTTTGCCTTCTTCATCCGCTATTGGGTACGAAACCGTCAGTCGATCCGATGCGGAGGTAAAGGCTCTATACACCATATAAGTTTCATCCATCAGTCTTGTTTTCGACGTCGGTGCCAGTTCAAAGCCGATTTGCGCGAACCATTCCCGCTCCATATCGGTCAGCAGGCCTTCGTGTTCAACCCTTTTCGGCAAGACCCCGTCATTCGCGCCGATGACGTATACGGATTTAATGTCCATCAGCCGGGCCAAATCAATTTGGCTTACCGTGATTTGATCCAGTGCAGTCGGAATCCGGGAAAACTCTAGCGTTTCAAAGCCCTCATCGAGTATTTTCACCGCTTTGGCGAGATTCATCTCTTTGTCGCCGAACATCAGCACAAATTGATCCAGAACACTGATCCATTGATTCCATGCCTGTTCGTGTTCAGATGCCGCCAACAGCCGGTGTTCGCTTTCCTCGCGCTCTTTCAAAGATTGGATTTTCTCATAAACCCCCATCTCTTCTACGAACAAATAGATCACTTCGGCTATTTCTCTGCCGGTGCTGCAACCCTTCAGGCCATCCTTCAAGCTGGCCAGGGGCTCCCTGATCCGATCGCGCACTGCATGAAGTTCCATCTGCTGGTCTTTTTCTTCATCCGTTTGCACCCGCGTATGAAATTCAAGTCCCCGGTATTTTTTGTAAAACCAGCGATTTTCGTCAAACCATCTGTCACCATATATGCCATTGGCGATGACAAAGTTTTCAAGAATGTCACTACGTTCACGCCATTTGAGAATACTTCCTTCCGGGAAAAACAGATCGGTTTTAACAGCCCGGAACACCGCTTCATAGGAATAATCAGTCAATACGGCTTCTAATGTAGAACGGCTGAATTCGATCAAGGGGTGATGAAGCATCGATTTTTTCTGGCTGATGAAATATGGAATCTCATATTGAGGAAAAATGGTGTTGATCAGCTCATCATAAATTTCTGGCTGTCTGTACAAAATGGCAATCTCCCGATAACGCCTGCCTTCTCTTATCTCCGAGCGGATAGAACGGGCCAGCGAATGAATCTCTGCCCTGCGATTGCCTGCTTCTACCAGGGATATGCTTCCCTCAGCCTTCATCTGAGGCACAGGGAATGAATCAAAATGCTGCTCCAAATGTAAAAGTTCTTTGTTGGCAAACCGAAGAGGACGAGCCAAATGAACCGGCTCGTCTATTTCAATTCCTTCATTTTCTGCAAATTCTGTCAAGCGGACTCCGGTGTTGGCCGATTGATAAAATAGCGCCTGCTCGTCGTCTGCATGTGATTGGTCATCCAATGGCAACGCAATGGTTACCGATTTCGCCCTTTTCATCAACTCAAAAAGAATCTCATACTCCCGAGCCGTAAACGTCACAAAACCGTCCACGTAAATGTGACTCGATTGGATCAGATCTGAATACTGGATTTTCTCGGACAGCAAGCCCAGATGCCCTTCTGAATCGACAAAGGATTTGCCGAGCCGGCTTTCGATTTCCGCTAGAATCAATTCGAGGTCTGCCGCTTTATCAAGCAGCGTACGCGGGGCACCCACTTCTTCCAATGCTGTTCTGATCGTGCTTAATTCGCCGCAATCCACACAATACCGGGCAAACTCCTGAACCAATTGTTCGATTTGATCGGTAAAGCCCCTTTTGCCAGCCGCTCTTTTAAACAGCTGAAATTCTTCTTTATGTTCTTCGAGCAAACTGCGGATCAGCATCCGGTATCCGAACGTATCCACTTCTTTCCTGCTGATGCCGCCCACTTCCTGCAGCACCCGCCAGGCCAAACGCTTAAAAGTCACCGCCTGTGCCCGGATCATCCCCTTGCTGCCATAAGCAGTGGAAAGACGATATTCCGTCGTAAAAGACATCTGATCAGGCACGATTAAAAAAATCGGTTCTCCATCGGCATGCCCTTCGAGCTCCGCGCCGATCTCTTCCTGGATGAATCTGGTTTTGCCGGAACCGGCTCTACCATATATGACCCTCAATGACATACCATCTCTCCTATCAGGAACGTTTGTTCTTATTTTATCCGAATGGCTGGTGATTTTCCAGTCTCGTCCATCAACTTAGGATTGTTCGCGTTTTTTTGCTGCCCGACGAAAATCAGCCTCAACTTTGGCGTGCAGCCTTTTTTCGAATTGTTTCCCTATTACGTATAAAAGAACAACGACAATGACGACAATGGCCGTTCTCAATGGTTGGGTAAATAAAGCTCCCACATCATATCCGACATATGAAATCATGAACACCACCACGAATTTCCCTGCTATCAGGGTCAGCAAATAATATTGCTTTCGGATATTCGAAAGCCCCGCCACCACATTGACCAGTGCAGAAGGGGTAAAAGGAAAGCAGATCAACAAAAATAGCGGACCAAACCCATTGCGTTCGACCCAATGGATCAGCTTTTGAACTTTTTCGTGGCGCATCATGAAGCCCATGAATCTGGCACGGCCATACTTCCTGACTAATAAGAACACACAATAAGAGCCTGCGACCGTGCCGGTCCATGACAGAAGAAAGCCCAGCCATAAGCCATAGGCACTGGCATTGGCAAAAACGAATGCAAAGAATGGCAAAAACGGCAAAAACGCTTCGATAAATGGCAACAAGATTCCTATGAGCGGCCCTAATGCCCTATAGTTCTGTGCCAGTTCCTCTATATTTTCCAATGAAAAAAAATCCAACATATTCTCAATCCTTTTAGCGAAGCGGTATTTTAACCGGTTGACCCTGATTAGTTTTCCAAAATGATGCGGGAAGTTTCATTAAGCCGTGCTCAACTTTCATTGTTGAGTATACGGCCGCCTCCACTTTTCTTTGATATAATTACTTTACACTCTTTCGCCCTATTTGGAAAAGAGAAATACTTATACATAAGGAGCGGAACATATGGATGAACGAGGATTTTCAGCTGGGCTAAAAGCTGGATCCAGTATTGCAATCGGCTATTTTCCTATAGCATTGACTTTCGGCCTTTTAGCCAAGACTACAGGCCTCTCAATTATCGAAGCGACGGCAATGAGTATTTTTGTTTTCGCCGGTGCAGCACAATATATTTCATTATCCTTGATCGCCGCCGGTGTCGCTCCGATACTGATCGTACTGAACACATTTATCGTCAACATACGCCATTTTCTGATGACGGCCGCGTTGAATGAAAAGATGCAGCCCGATGCAAGATGGAAAAAAGCATTGTATGCGTTTGGCATCACGGATGAAACGTTTACCGTTTTGGCGACCCAGGAAGGACAAAAGCTGAAAACGACCTTCGCAGCCGGTGTGATTCTCATCTCTTACGGCAGTTGGATCAGCTTTACTGCACTCGGACATCTCATTGGCGCTAATTTGCCGGCATTTCTCCAGGCGTCCATGTCGATTGCCTTGTATGCGATGTTTGTTGGGCTGTTGGTGCCTTCGATGAAGGGAAATCGAAAGGTAGTGAGCCTGGCGCTTTTTGGAGCCCTGTTCCATTCTTTCTTTCACTTTACCGGATGGCTCTCCACCGGCTGGGCGATTCTTGTCTCGACGCTTGCTTCCGCGATATTGATTGAAGTCATTTCTTCAAGAGGAGGGAAATCGTAATGGGTGCATGGTTTTGGTGGATGATCATCGGTATGGCAATCGTAACGTATATTCCAAGGGCGATTCCACTTACTCTCCTTGAAGGGCGTGAACTTCCTGCGCCCGTCCAAAATGTACTGCGCAATATTCCGTATGCTGTCCTCGGTGCGCTCATATTCCCTGCTGTTTTATTCATTCAGGATAATATTTGGTTTGGAGTAATTGGAGTCGCCGCCGCATTCGGCATCGCTTTTGCCGGGGCAAACGTCATTTTCGTCGTGCTTGGATCAATTGCAGTTTTGGCCGTATTCAGCTTATACATTTAAAAAAAAAGCCGTTACTCAGAATCCTGAGCATCGGCTTTTTTCGCACGCTTATACATATTGGTCGCATACCAGAACCCGACGGTTAATGAAGCGGCATTGACCACATACAAGAACCAGGTATTCGTATATCCCGCATAAACTGCTGCGGAGATGAGTGCCACTGTCAGGATCAGGCCGACAATATGATTGAACGTAACCCTGGTAAACAATACAACCAGAAGTCCCGGCAATAGCAGCGACAACAAAAATTTAGTCAACATGGATTCCATATTCCAGCTCCTTAACTGATTACAATCAATCCTAATCGATGATGGTCATGATGGAAAATCACATGCTGGCGAAGCCGCACTTCGCTGCGATGATCCAACACTTCCAAGCGGCAATGCGCAGCATTGACTTGGATTGCTTCGTATAAATCTGATTCGTTGGTAACAGGCAATCCGTTGACTTTCCTGATTACTTCCCCTCGCACTAACCCCATCTTTGCAGCCGGCGATTCCGGAAGAACGTCCACGATCATGACTCCTTTGGATTGAGGAGCGACCGCAAAATTGCCGCCTCGCTCTTTGAATGCAAAGTACAAGCCAATTCCAGCACGTCCGAGCAGTCCTGCAAATAATACGAGCAAAGCGGACGGCGCCCAGAGGAATGAAACAAAACTCAGCACAAAGATGGCCGCTCCAAGCGCTTGAACCGCTTTGCCGATGCGAGGATACAAATATACCGGCATTGTTACGCGTGCTTGTTGCTGAAAACCGATCAAAATCGGAAATAAGACGATGGAAAATGCGCTTTCTCCGATTGGAAACTGCGGCCAAAACGGAGCGTAAGTTTCTACCAAGGTACCTGGCACCAAAAGCAGCACCGGGAGCAGCCACAAGCGTTTAGTAGAATAGAACGCGGCATTCATACCTCTGGATGACTTTGCTGTTCTGGGAGATGATGAAGCCGAACCGAATTTCCGGATCAGCACGCCTTCAGCAAACAAAACCAATCCGGTAATTAGCGCGACCGGCAAAATCCATTGCCATGCGATTGGATATCCGCTGTATTCCATGAACAAAAGATTGGCTGTCCAGCCATTCGTTTGGAAAAGCCAGCCCAATGCAACTGCCCCAGCCGAAATATAGATAAATGAACCGAAATGCAAGCTTCCTGTCAACATTAAAAGAATGCTGATGGCCGATACTGCTACAAGCCATTGAATCGGAACAGCAGCTCCAAAACCGATAATGATGATTGAAAAGACCAGCGCCATCCAAGCGCCCTGTTTCAATAGTCCGGCGATTTCCGCTCCCCCTTCATCGATTCGAGTGCGGAATAACCGGCGTTCTCTCTTCACACGAAAAAAACCTAAAAGCACTGACAATGCTACTGCTATGTAAAACACTGGATTTATGAAAAAACTTCCTACACCTGCTAACAAATCTACTATCAACTTATTTACACCTTCCATTCACCGGCTACTGACGCTTGTTTCCATTGTACCAAACATAAAGCTTATAAAGACGATCTTTTCGCCCTATTCGAAGGCGGTCGCCAACTGGGACAGGATATCTTCTGTTCCTTCGATTCCTGCGGATAGACGCACAATTCTTTTTGTCACTCCGACACGTTCTTTTTCTTCTTCCGTCAAAGCCCGGTGAGAAGTTCCATATGGATAGGAAACAGTGGTTTCAACGCCCGCCAAGGTGGGAACGATTTTGATCCACCCGAGAGACTCAAAGAAAACAGATGGAGCTATAGGCTCTGGAATTTCAAATGATACTATCGCGCCGATGCCCGGGTACCAGCAACGTGCTTTGCCTTCCAGGAATGTTGCGATAGCCTGAGCATTCGCATTTTGCGCTTTCATCCGCAACGCCAGTGTTTTAATGCCTCGAAGAGTGAGCCATGCTTCAAAAGGACTTAAATTCATGCCCAAGTTGACAATCCTGGATTCTGCGGCTGTTATTAAACCCGCATCGCCGACAATGACTCCGGCCGTCACATCACTGTGTCCCCCAAGATATTTGGTGGCGCTGTGTACGACCAAATCTGCGCCGAGCCCATAAGGTGAAATGGAATAAGGCGTTGCGAATGTGTTGTCGATCATCACTTTAACGCCATACTGCTGTTTCAAGTTAGCCAGCGCTTCCATATCCTCAATCCGCAGGAAGGGGTTGGTGATGGATTCACTGAACACCATTTTGATTTCCGGATAATCGACCAAGTATTGCTCAATCCCACTGACTTGAGAGAAATCCGTAAAATGAACTTGGATTCCAAGCCGGATCAGCTCTTCTTTGAGCAAATGAAATGTTCCGCCGTAAACATCTTCAGCCGCCAGGATATGATCCCCTGCTTTGACCACAGCGAGGATGCCCGCCAGAATCGCTGACATACCGGAAGAAGCCGCTACACCTTTAGGTGCACCTTCCAACTGAGCCACGGTCATTCCAAGTGCATCGGTGTTCGGGTTAGCTGTTCTGGAATAGAGATACGTCCCATTTCCTTCATAATATCCTTCGAGCTCTTCCAAAGAGGAAAAAGAAAAAGCCGACGTCTGATAGATTGGCATTACTTTTGGGTGAATCGTACGCTCGTTCATATTTGCGGTTTGAACAGACTTTGTTTCAATTGACTTTGTCATCATTGGTGCCCCCTAATTGAGTTTTTCTACGTACGATTCCATCATTTCTTCATTCATTGGTCCTACAATCTTATGCTGGACCTTTCCTTCCGTATCGATCATATAGGAGGTCGGAATCGCAGCGGCCTGGTAAATCGAGCCAACTTCTCCATCCGTGTCCATAGGTATGCTGAATGTCAGGTCATAATCTTTTATGAACTCTTCTATTTTAGCCATTCCATGATCCAAATCCGTTAAATTCACAGCTAAAATGACCGCATTTGCATCTTCGGCCTTTTCTTCATGATAGTTTTGCATATGCGGCATTTCGGCGCGGCAAGGCGGACACCACGAGGTCCAAAAGTTCAGGATCACTTTTTGTCCGTGAAAGTCGGATAACCGGACTCGTTCTCCATCGATGTTGGTCAGTTGGAAATCAGGCGCTCTTTCCCCGGCTGCCAAACCTTCGCTCGTGGCCAGAAAATCCACGTCGCTCCCCAAAGCAATATTGTCCAATGCACTCGGTTCATCCATGCTTTTCTTAACAAGTCCTGACACTACGATGATAATCATCGCTGCAAGCAGCGATAAGCCGATTATTTTTTTCGTCATATTGCGTTCACTCCGTTCAACCACCATCATACGATAAAAGTTGCCTTCCATGCTACTGCTTAAGGTCTGAAATGAAAGAAAAACCGGCATCCGCGGATGCCGGTCAATTTCATTTAGAAGCTCATGTAGTTTGCCGGGTTAACAGCATTCGATCGGGAGCCATTCCAAGGGCCAACATGGATCTCAAAGTGAAGATGTGAACCGAACGAACGTCCAGTGTTCCCCATCTGTCCGATGCTTTGTCTTTGAGAAACCGATTGTCCGACTGAAACGCTGATGGAATTCAAGTGAGCATAAACAGTGGCATGAGTCTGTCCGTTAATGGAATGAGTCAGGATGACTACATTGCCATAGCCGCCCATCCAGCCTGCGAATGATACAAATCCGCCTGCAGAAGCCACTACATTCGTACCTGTTGAGTTGGCAATATCGACTCCTTGATGAAACTCTTGGCCAAAGCCGATGTCACGCCATCCGAATTTAGACGTATAGCGTCCTGTAGTAGGATTTGCAAACCCTGAACTGACAGCTGGTGCAGCTGCAGCGGGTTGCACTGCCGGAGCAGGCGTGGAAGCTTTCACTGGCGTGCTAGCCGGCTGTGTTGGTGCAGGTGTTGCTGCCGCTTTGGCTGCGGCTGCTTTTTGTGCTGCGGCTTCTTTAGCAGCTCTCTCAGCTGCTGCTTCTTTAGCTGCTGCTGCCTCTCTCGCGTTTGCAGCGTTTGCTGCTTCTCTTGCCGCAGCGGCTTCACTTGCGGCTTTCTGCTCAGCTGCTAGGCGGGCTGCTTCACGCTCTCTTTCTTCCTGAGCTTTTTTCTCAGCAGCGATTTTGCGCTGGCGCTCTTCTTCCGCTTTACGGGCCAATTCAGCCAGGCGCTCTTGTTCTGCGACAATCTGCTCTTCAAGGTCCGCGCTGACGTCTATTGCTTCAGCTTCCTTTTTTTCCAATTCCGCTTTTTCTGAGCCTAAACGTTTTTGCTCAGCTTGCAAATCTTTAACCAATTGAGCTTGTTCAGCTTTTTGGCCATCCAGGGAATTTTTCAATCCGACCAATTCTGCTCTGCGCATTTCCTGATCGGCAAGCTTGGATTCAACTTCCGCTTGCTGCTCTGCCAAGGACTCTTTGTCCCTTGCCTGTTCTTTCATGATTTCACGGTCAGCTTCGATCAGTGTATTAACAGCTGAGAAACGGTCGATGAAATCGATGAAATTATTGGCACCCAGCAAAACATCAATATAGTCGACTGAACCACCGCTTAATTGAATCGCACGTGCACGCTGTTTCAAAAGGTCTTCGCGTTCTGATATCTTTCTTTCCAATTCGGCAATAGATGCTTCTAGGGCTTCGATTTCACCTTTGGTTTGATCAATCTCACCTTGAACAGAGTTGATTTGATTTTCAGTATCAGCGATTTCATTTTCCAGTTCCTGGATCTTACCCATGATTTTTTCCAGATTGGATTGATTTTCATTGAGTTCGTTTGATTTCTGGTTGATGCCCGAATTCAATTCTTTTTGCTGCTGTTCCATCTGTTGCTGTTTTTGCATCAGATTGTCCAGACTTTCAGCGCTTGCTGTAGGAAGCACCATTGATACTGCTAATATTGTTGAAACACCTGTCAACATCCATTTCGACTTTAAATTCAAGTTATTTTCCCCTTTCGCTTGTGCGATTACCGAATCTTTCTCTCTATTGTTTCTTTATCTACAATCTTTGGACTAAACCCTCAAAAATTTTCTGATGGACATGAAACTGCCCCATATTCCGATAAACACACCCATAACCAAGATCAGCGCACTGACTTGATATATAAATGGTGAGAACTCAAGCAACTGGATCATTTCTCCACTTAATCTCGGTTCCGCAAAATTCGTTACGTTGTAATAAAGCGTGGCCACAAGGGCAATCGGAACAATGGACCCCAGAATGCCTAGCCACATCCCTTCCAATATAAATGGAATGCGTACAAACCAGTTGGTCGCTCCCACCAGTTTCATTATTTCAATTTCACGGCGTCTGGCGACAATCGTAATACGGATTGTATTGGAAATTAAGAACATGGCCGTAAACAACAGAGCCAAAATCAAAACCAACCCGACATTCCGTCCGGTGTTCAATACATTGAAGAGTTTCTCGATCTTGCCTTCTCCGTATTTAACATCTTCGATATTTTCAAGCTGGATGATCTCACTTGCGACAACCTCAGTTTGCTGGGGTTCGCTCGCTTTCACATAAAAAACGTCGAACAATGGATTGCTTTGTTCGAACAAGCTCAACTCATCCCCGAAATCCATGACCAGGCTGGTCAATTCATCCTCTTTGGTTGAAAAATCGACTGTATCGACTCCCGGCATATTCCCTATATCGTTTTCCAATTCAACAATCTGGTTTTCATCAGCCACCAGCGAAACGAACACTTTGATCTCAACATCGTTTTCCAGGTCATCGGCTACTTTGTTTAAGTTCATCATAATCAGGACAAAAACACCGACTAAAAGCAAGGTTACGGTTACTGCACTGGCAGAAGCGAAGGTCATCCAGCCGTTGCGGCCCAGGCTTTTGAGACTTTCTCTAAAATGCCGCCATAAGGTTCTAGCCTTCATAGCCGTAGTCACCTCCTGCCACATCACGGACAATTAAGCCGCCTTCAATTGCAATAACACGGTGTCTCATCGTATTGACGATTTCACGGTTGTGCGTAGCCATTAAAATGGTTGTCCCTTTTGCGTTGATCTGTTCAAACAGGTGCATGATATCCCATGCAGTTTCGGGATCCAGGTTTCCTGTCGGTTCATCAGCTATGACCACTTTGGGCGTGTTGACGATGGAGCGGGCAATGGATACCCGTTGTTGTTCCCCGCCTGACAGCTCTGTCGGGAACATGCGTGCTTTGTGTTTTAATCCGACTAAATCCAGTACGTTTTCCACCTGTTCACGAATGGCTGCCGGTTTTTGTTCAATCACTTCGAGAGCAAATGCTACATTTTCATAGACATTCAATCTTGGCAACAACTTGAAGTCTTGAAAAACAACTCCAATACTTCTTCTAAGCAAAGGCACTTTTTTATTCTTCAAAGTGGCTAAATTTATACCATCCACTACCATTTGGCCGGAAGTTGGGCGCTCTTCCCGATACATCATCTTGATGAACGTCGATTTGCCTGCCCCACTCGGTCCTACTATATATACAAATTCGCCTTGTTTGATCTCAACGTCGAGTCCGTTGAGTGCAACAATGCCATTCGGGTACTTTTTGTAAACTTTCTTCATTTCTATCATTTTTTTATTACCACCTATATTAAACTAGTATTTCCGGGTCCAGTTTCTTCGTTTGAAAAATTCCAGCAGACTCATTATAGCATCCAGAAGACGCGTGAATATTACAGTTGTATATCAATTAAGATTCATTTCTAAACTTAAACTAGGTCTAAGCTCCTTTTTTCACCAATAAAATAAAAAGAAATAATACTTATTATTCAAGGAGCAATTTTAAGGCCTATATTATCTTAATATTCTTTTATTTGGAGAGCGACAAAATAAAAAACCAGCTTTTCAGCTGGTTTCATTGTTTATTGGCAAGCCATTCCGCTACCGCTTCCGCTTCCGCACCTTCAATAATTTCTGGAGGCATGGCACCTTTGCCGTTTAAGATGATATCCAAGATTTCTTCTTCTGACAATCTGGCTCCCACATCATCCAATGGAGGAAAATTGCCTCTTCCTTCAAGGTTTGCACCATGGCAGGAAATGCAAGCCCGGTTTACCACTTGTTCTGCATCGACTGCTGATTCATCAACTCCCGGTTCTTCAATCGGCGCATCCGCTGGAGGTTCTACATTTTCGTCGGCTCCGCCGCAAGCACCCAAAATCAGGGTCGTTCCGAATAATAAAGCCATTATCGCTTTTTTCATATGGTTTCTCCTTTGCAGCACGTATTTGTTAATCTCTTCAAGTATACCAAATTTACGGTCGTTTGAAACCTTCACCAAGCACTTCAGAAGCGTCGGAAACAATGATGAATGCTTCCGGGTCGATCGATTTGACAGCTTGCTTCAAACGGGTAAATTCGGTTTGATGCACGACTACCATAAGAATCGGTTTTTCCGAATCCGTGTAGCCCCCAGTTGCTGTCAGTTTTGTCACGCCGCGGTCAACTTGTTCATAAATGGCATCACGGATGGCCACTTGATGATTGGTAATGATGTAAACCAGTTTGGATCGTCCAAAACCGACTTGAACCAGATCGATTGTTTTGGTCGTCACAAACAGGCCAACCAACGCGAACAAGCCACTCTCGATATCAAAAACAACTGCTGCAGCCAAAACGATGAAGCCATCAATCATGGCTATGCTGGTTCCCAGAGTCAATCCGGTGTACTTCGTGATGATTTGCGCAGCCAGATCGGTTCCGCCAGTCGAAGCTTTTCCTCTGAATACGATTCCAAGACCCAGTCCGACCATGATCCCCCCGAACAATGCGCCAAGAAGGGGATTCAGCGTCCAAGGCTCCCACGTCTCAGTCAAATATACCATGAGCGGCAAAAACACGGTTCCTACCGCTGTTTTGATTCCAAAGCTTTTGCCGAGCAGAACGACACCCGCTATAAACAGCGGAATATTGAAGGCCCATTGCACAAAAGCCGGACGCCATTCAAACAAGCCATATAGAATCGTACTGATTCCGCTGACACCGCCGGATGCGATTTCATTCGGAAGAAGAAAAACGTTGAAAGATATGGCCACAATCGCTGCTCCGAGGAGAACACTAATATAATCTCCAATGACAGACAAATACGGATGCGGTTCCTTGCGGCTCCGTTGATTTTTTTTATTCATAATGATTACTGCCTCTTTCCTGTATTCGATCTGTAAACCCTGAAAAAGTATACCAAACCCCCGAGCTCTTGTGAACTTCATCCGAATAAAGCACCCCATTGAAATTCGAGTCCATAGAAAAAGCTGCCGAGATCATCTCGGCAGCTTGGCAAAGTATTGGAATTGTTTAGTTCATTTTGGATCGCAACAGTGAATTGATGAATCCATCAATATCGCCGTCCATGACAGCTTGCAAATTTCCGGTCTCGTAATTTGTCCGGTGATCTTTGACCATTGAATAAGGATGGAATACATAGGAACGGATCTGGCTTCCCCATCCGATTTCTTTTTGTTCTCCACGGATTTCAAGCAGTTGAGCTTCTTGTTCCTGTATTTTCAAAGCATATAATTTGGCTTTCAACATTTGCATCGCTTTATCCCGGTTCTTAATCTGTGAACGCTCCTGCTGGCAAGTCACGACCGAGTTGGTCGGCAGGTGGGTAATGCGGACTGCAGAGTCTGTCGTATTGATGTGCTGTCCACCAGCGCCGCTCGCACGATACGTATCAATTTTCAAATCTTCCGTCCGGATGTCGATTTCGATTTCTCCAGTGAATTCAGGCATCACTTCACAAGATACGAACGAAGTATGGCGTCGGCCCGAAGAATCAAAAGGCGAGATCCGCACCAGGCGATGAACACCTTTTTCAGCTTTTAAATAACCGTACGCATTGTGGCCTTTGATGCCCAAAGTGACAGACTTGACTCCCGCTTCTTCCCCGGCCAGATAGTCGAGAGTCTCCACTTTGAAGCCCCGTTTTTCCGCCCAGCGCGTATACATGCGCAACAGCATCGAACACCAGTCCTGTGACTCAGTGCCGCCTGCTCCCGGATGCAGCTCAAGAATGGCATTATTTTTATCGTAAGGCTCACTTAAAAGCATCTGCAATTCATAGTCACTTAACTCAGCGATGAATTTTTTCATTTCAGAGCTTAGCTCCTCATGTAAATCTTCATCCGCTTCTTCACGCAGAAGTTCCAACGTCATTTCCAGGTTTTCCTGTTTATCAGTGAAGTTATGATAGGTGTGTACAATTTCCTTCAAGATATTCAATTCGGAAATGACCTCCTGAGCAGATTCCTGGTTGTTCCAAAAATCCGGATCGATCATCATTTCGTCCAATTCCTGAATTCTCGCTTCTTTGTTCTCTAAGTCAAAGAGACCCCCTGAAGTCCGCAAGTTTTCCGGCTGATTTGTCTAATTCGTTCCGAGCATCTGATAATTCCATCATTTATAAGTTCCTCCTCAAAATAACGCCGAAGAGCATCTCCGCTCTTCGGCACTTTCAACGTTCCTATTAAGCCGCTCCGTGGCAGTTTTTATACTTTTTGCCACTGCCGCATGGACAAGCGTCATTGCGTCCGACGGCCATCTCTTTGCGAATCGGTTCTTTTTTCTTTTTGGCTGCCGGTCCATCCTCTTTCGGATTGACCGCCTGGCCTTTTGCCACTTCCTGGCGTTCCAGGTTGTTGCGTATTTCAGCCTTCATGGCGTATTTGGTGACATCTTCTTCCACGGATTGTACCATTGCTTCGAACATGGCAAATCCTTCGTTCTGGTATTCACGAAGCGGATCTGTCTGCCCATATGCACGCAAGTGAATTCCTTGGCGAAGCTGATCCATTGCGTCGATGTGGTCGATCCATTTGCTATCGATTGAGCGCAGCAAAACAACTTTCTCAAATTCACGCATGCGATCTGACGTCATTTCGACTTCTTTTTCATCATAATGCTGTTTCGCTTTTGCTTTGATGAACTCAGCCAGTTCGTCCTGGGATTTGTTCATCAAATCGGCCTCAACGATGGTGTTTTCAGGAAGCAAGTTAGCCCCAATTACATCAGCGAGAGATTTCAAATGCCAATTTTCCTGCTTTTCTTCCATAGTATGAGCTTGCACCATCCGATCAATGGTTGAATCCACCATTGAATCGACCAATCCGCGCATATTATCCGTTTCGAGCACTTCCATCCGTTCTTTATAGATGATTTCGCGCTGTTGGCGCAATACATCATCATATTGAAGCAAACGTTTCCGTGCATCAAAGTTATTTCCTTCTACACGTTTTTGTGCAGATTCAACAGAACGCGTCACCATCCGCGACTGCAGCGGCTGTGAATCGTCCATGCCAAGTTTGCCCATCATCGAACGCATGGCGTCTGAGCCGAATCTGCGCATCAAGTCATCTTCCAAGGACAAGTAGAACTGGGTGACCCCTGGATCTCCCTGACGTCCGGAACGTCCTCGAAGCTGATTGTCAATCCGTCGTGATTCATGGCGTTCTGTACCGAGTACGGCAAGTCCACCGGCCTCGATCACTCCGCTGCCGAGCTTGATATCCGTTCCTCGCCCTGCCATGTTGGTCGCGATTGTCACCGCTCCCCGTTGCCCGGCATTAAGAATGATTTCGGCCTCGTGCGCGTGATTTTTGGCATTCAATACGGAATGCTTGATGCCTTTTTTCGTTAAATAATTCGAGATGATTTCTGAAGTTTCAATCGCAACTGTTCCGACCAAAACGGGCTGGCCATTTTTATGGCGCTCGATGATGTCATCGGAAACAGCTTTATACTTGCCTTCAGTCGTTGCATAAATCAGGTCGACCCGATCCTCACGGATGATCGGCTTGTTTGTAGGAATCGTAATCACATCCATATTGTAGATGTTGCGCAATTCTTCTTCCTCTGTTTTGGCTGTACCTGTCATACCTGAAAGCTTTTTATACATACGGAACAGATTCTGGAATGTGATAGTGGCCATCGTCATCGATTCATTTTGAATCTCCAGACCCTCTTTTGCTTCGATTGCCTGGTGAAGTCCGTCTGAATACCGGCGGCCTTTCATCAATCGTCCGGTAAACTGATCAACGATGACCACCTCGCCGTCCTGGACCACATAATCCACGTCATTGCTCATCGTTACATGAGCTTTCAATGATTGGTTAATGGCATGGTTCAAGCGAACATGATTGATATCGAATAAATTTTCAATACCAAACGATTTTTCGACTTTTTCGATGCCTTCCTCAGTCAATACAACGCCTTTTGTCGTTTCGTCGTACGTGTAATCGACATCCTGGTCCAGTATTCGCATGAACGCATTTGCCTGCATATACAGCTGCGCGGACTTCGAAGCCTGTCCGGAAATGATCAAAGGCGTACGAGCTTCATCAATCAAGATGGAGTCGACTTCATCAATAACTGCATAATTCAAAGGACGCTGAACCATATCTTCTTTATATAAGACCATATTGTCCCGTAGGTAGTCGAATCCAATTTCGTTGTTGGTGCTGTAAGTGACGTCAGCTGAATAAGCCTCACGCTTTTCCTCTTTTGTCATGCTGTTTAAGTTCAAACCGACTGTTAACCCAAGCCATTGATAAAGCTTGCCCATTTCCTCTGCGTCACGGCTCGCCAAATATTCATTGACTGTGACTACGTGCACACCTTTTTGGGAAATCGCATTTAAATAAACCGATAAGGTGGAGGTTAACGTTTTACCTTCACCGGTTTTCATTTCAGCGATATTGCCTTCATGAAGTGCCGCTGCACCCATGATCTGTACGCGGAACGGATACAAGCCCAGCACACGCTTGGAAGCTTCCCGTATTGTTGAAAATGCTTCCGGCAACAGGTCCTCCAGTGATTCCCCGTTGTTGTGCCGTTCTTTGAATTCTATGGTTTTCTTTTTTAAACTTTCGTCTGATAGCGCCGAATAATCAGAAGCAAGTGCTTCCACTTTGTCTGCGACTTTTTCTAATCTTTTTAGATCCTTTTTATTGGGATCAAATACTTTGTGTAATACTCCAAGCATCAATAACCGCTCCCTGCTTAATATCCGGCATCCCCTGATGAGGGCCGGAAGCTTTTCTCTTCGTGTATGTCATTTTGGCTTTAAAGTTTCTTCAAATGCGTTCTCTTAACATCCATTGAAAACAGTTTCAAAATTGTCACTCTTCATTTTAACACTGCAGCGAAAACGGTGCAAGAATCCGGTAGCCTGTCAAAAGGTGCCAATCACTATCTATCCATCAAAAAAGCCTCTCACAAGGAGAGGCTTAAAATGGAATTTTTACGTATTGGTTTCAATCAATCCGTATGTTCCGTCTTTACGTTTATAGACAATGTTTGTGCCATTTGATTCGGCATCTGTGAAAACGAAGAAATTGTGGCCAAGCATATTCATCTGCAATACCGCTTCTTCTTCATCCATCGGTTTCAAATCGAATTGTTTTGTGCGGACGATTGTGAAGTCCTCGTCCTCATCACCATATTCCGCGGCATTCGCGGATTGTTCAGCAGCTGCAAAAGCAACTCCAATTCCATCACGGTCACGGAATTTACGGTTTACTTTGGTTTTATATTTACGGATTTGACGTTCCAGTTTGCTGACGATCAAATCGATTGCCGCATACATTTCATCGTGCCTTTCCTCGGCACGTAATGTCAGGTTTTTCATCGGAATTGTAACTTCTACTTTTGTTTGGCTATTATTATAGGTTTTTAAGTTAACCATTGCAGTTGCATTGGCACCATCTGTAAAATATCTTTCAATTTTTTGGACTTTCTTTTCGATGTGTTCCCGAATTGCTGGAGTTACCTCGATGTTTTCGCCTCTAATATTGAATTGCAGCATGTAAACTCCTCCTTCATTGTCTGCTTACTTGTTTCATTCTATATGTTCCCTTTGCATTCCTGCTTAAAACTAAAAAAGTTTCGTTAAAGCAAATTTCAGGTAAAGAATATGACAAGGAGCTGAATATTATGTTAAAAAGTAAAACCATTGTCGTCACTGGTGCGGCAAATGGCATCGGTGCCAGCATAGCTGAACATTTTGTCAACGAAAATGCTAAAGTGATCGGACTTGATATCGAAGAAGTGGAGATTGAAGGCGTGGAGTCCAGAATCTGCGATGTGGGAAATTTTGAAGAAGTGAAAAGAACCTTTGCCGATATCCATGATACGCATGGTCCGATACATGCACTCATCAACAATGCCGGACTTTCCGAATTCAAATCGATTTGGGAGGTTGAAGAGGCAGATTGGGATCATGTGTTGAACACCAATTTGAAAAGCGTCTTTATTTGCAGCCGTGAAGCGGCGCGGTTCATGACTGACGATGTCCGCTCCATCGTGAATATGGCCTCGACACGCGCATTCATGTCTGAGCCGAATACCGAATGTTATTCCGCTTCAAAAGGCGGGATTTACGCTTTGACTCATTCGCTTGCAGCAACGCTCAGTGAAATGAGTATCCGGGTCAATGCAATCGCTCCGGGCTGGATCCATACTGGAGATCATGAGGAATTGCGTGACAAAGACAAACATCAGCATTGGAGCGGCAGAGTGGGTGACGGAGCTGACATTGCGCGCGCCTGCCTGTTTCTTTGCGATCCTCGCAATTCCTTCATTACAGGAGAGTGCATTAAAATAGACGGCGGCATGACACGAAAGATGATTTACGAACATTAACAAATCTCAACTGCCGGCCGGCAATGGCCGGCTTTTTTATATGGACTGCACAATCCCTTCACCCTCTGATTAAAGTGAAAATCCGGATATCCCGGGCACCGCCTTCCTTCAAGATCTTGGCAGCGTGGCGCATCGTCGTGCCAGTTGTGTATAAATCGTCAACCAACATCACGCGGGCGGGAATCCTTTGGCCGTTGTGGGTAAACAGCGGTTTTGAGTTCAACCGCTCCTCTTTCGTTTTCTTGCTCTGTATGTCTGCGTTTTTTTCCAACAGTTGCACATACTCCAAACCTGCTGCATCGAGCAGCCGCTCTACGTGTGGGAAGGTCCGCTCCTTTAATTTCTCCGGATTCATTGGAATCGGGATTAGGACTGCTTGTTCTTTTTTTAATGATGCACTGATTTCTTTGGCAAAAACCTCTGACAGCAACACGTCTTGTAAAAACTTATATTGATGCAGATAGGTTTTCATGGCCTCATTGTACGTGAACAAAGAAGTCCCAGACCCAATCACTCCCCGGTAACTCGTTTCTTCCCATCGTACACAATCGATGCACAGTTTATCACCGGGCAGTCCGCAGATACGACAACCCGGGCCGCCCATTCCAAGAAAACCCTCTTTGCATTTGACGCAAGCCACTTCCTGGATATCATTGAAAAAAAGTTCCCTCCATGAATGCGCGGATTGCATTTCACCATCACATAAATAGCATTTCACATCATTCACCACCTTGCCGGTTATAACCTTTGATCTCACGTCTAGCCTGATCCATTTGCAAAGTCTTGCCGTTATGGAAGTAAATAACATCCCCATCTGGAAATTCGGAGGCCCTGCCGACTCGCCCCGCAATTTGAATCAAAGCCGAAGCGGTGAAAACCGGATGATCTGCACCTACCACTGCCACTTGGACATTCTGTATGGTAATGCCCCGCTCCAAAATGGTGGATGTCAGGACTCCGGGCACTTCTTTATTGCGCAACGCCATTATCTTTTCTTTTCTATTGTCATCCGAAGCATGAACAGCTTCAATGCCTGGGTGCAGCTCTTTAAATAACGGAATCGCTAAGGAGATCAACTCGATGGTAGGGAGAAAAATCAGAAACGGCTCTTTCTTCTCCAACTTGCTCTTTGTCCACGCTTTCAGTTTCTCGGGCAAGCGGTTTTTTAATAAGGCTTTTTCATAATTCCAGAGAGAGGCAAATTGAGGTACGGGCAGAGGATGCCCGTGGAATCGCTGGAAAATCTCCGATCGGTTGGGGGTCTTTCTCAAAAGTTTTCGAGATGGTGTGGCTGTGACGTAAACAATGGGTGAGTCGCCTTTTATCGATTTTCCCACCGCTCGCTCCAGGGAGAGGTCCATGGAATACGGAAAAGCGTCGGCTTCATCCACAATAAGCACATCAAATGCGGACTGGAATCTGAAAAGTTGATGGGTAGTGGCGAGGACAATAGTGGCGAACCCGGTTTCTTGGGGAGAGTCACCGTATAGAACGTGCAGGAGAGTTTCAGGAAAAGCGGATTGGATACGAGGAGCCAATTCCAATATCACGTCTACCCGGGGAGCCGCAATGCAAATTCGATGTCCCCTTTGAAGCTCATCAAAAATGACAGGAAACAATAATTCAGTTTTTCCTGCTCCACAGACAGCATAGACAAGATGAGATTGGCGTAAACTAAGACTTCGGATAATCGCAGAAGAAGCGGTTTGCTGGGAAACTGTGAGTTCACCTTTCCAGGCAAACGAGTGGATGGACTGTGGGGGTGGTGGAGAGTCTGACCATAGAACCAGCTCGCTGCAGGAGCTGACACGGCCCATTTGAATGCAATTTCGACAATAGCGGCAAACTTTGCTGCACTTGGAACAATAGAAAGAGACAATCTTGTCTTGCGAAGTTTCCAGACAGCGGCAACATTCTCCCCTGTCTGTAATTCCTTTTACCACTTCCACCCTTCCTTGTTCAATTGCCGCATCAACAACTTCTTTCGGAAAAGGGAGGTGGCTTCTCAGCCATATGCGGCCAACTAAAAAATCACGTAACTCATTCAAAAGCATCTTCCTTTCAAATTTCAGATGGTCCGGCGATTTATTTTTTTACCCACCCAATCCCCATTGACCCTTCGCCTAGATGGGTACCGATAACTGGCCCAAAATACGATATTCCAAAATCCACTTGTGGCAGCTTCTCTTCCAATTCAATCAACCATTCTGCGGCCTCAGCCGGACGGTTCGCATGGATGAGGGTCGCTTGAATGGCATCCCCAGAGGCCACATCTTCTTTCAGCAGTTCAACAATCCGGTTCATCGCTTTTTTTCGGGTTCTGATCTTTTCATAAGGCACAATCTCTTTGTTGTCGAAATGCAGGACCGGCTTGATTTGGAGCATGCCCCCGATCAAAGCCTGCGCGCCTGAAAGGCGGCCGCCCCGCTGAAGATGCTGTAAGTCGTCTACCATAAAATAAGCGCGAAGTGAATGTTTCATCCCTTCCAGTTCGGCCAGTATCCGTTCCGGGCTTTCGCCAGCCTTCGCCATCTTGGCCGCTTTTATTACGTAAAAGCCTTGCATGGCGCAGGATACTTCTGAGTCGAACACAAGTACGTCGATTCCTTCGACCATTTGGCCGGCTTGCATCGCTCCTGAGCATGTTCCACTGATGCCGCTCGAAAGATGAATCGAAATGACCGCATCAAACCTTTTTGCCAAATCATCAAAGCAGTTCACGAACTCCCCTAATGGCGGCTGAGAAGTTTTCGGCAGTTCCGCCCTGGTTTTCCGATAAAACGTTTCACTATCCAATTCCATTTCTTCCTTGAAAGATTCATTTTTAAAGATTACTTGCAAGGGAATCATGTGGATATCAAGCTCTTCACGTATTTCTTTTGAAATATATGAAGTGCTGTCTGTCAAGATTGCAGTTTTCATTTTCTCATCCCTCTCCTATCCATTTTACCAAAAAATGTCGATACTTCTATAAAATAAAACAACCTCCCGAAATTATCGGGAAGCCGCTCATTGATTGCCTATAAAATGAAGACTCGTGAGTTTCCAGTTGCCTTCTTCATTCACAAATACGACGACTTGGCGACCGGTCTGGGTGACGTTCCGGCTTGTACCGGTTTCGACCATCTCCACTTCCACTTCGGCAAACACTTCTGCTCTGTCTTCTTCATACTTTACAATGGTCTCATTGCTGGTCTGGTAGGTTGTATCATAGGTTTCAAAAGCTTCGGTCAACGCTGCCATATCTTCCTCACGATCAAAGCCTGCCGGTTCTTCAGCGATTACCGCCATGTATCGATCCAAATCTTCAGCATTAAACGAAGTTATATACTCCTGGTATGCGGCCAGGATTTTATCCGCCTCTTCAGGCGGCACATCCGCTTCCACGACGTTGCCATCGTCTTCCATGGTAAATCCGACTGATTTATCTTCAATCCCGTGGTCGATCGCATTATTTTCATTGGTTAAATCGCTGTCTGCGGCACTGTTTTCATTGACTGCGCCTTCTTCTCCAGCCGAACACGCACCGAGCATCAGGAACAAACCTGCAAACATTAGCATCTTTTTCATCAAATACACCTCCTGCGCTACATTTTCCCACAGCCCTAGCTCGAATACAATGGAGAAACTGTGACTAAATGGCCGCCAAAAAAACCCCACAGGAGCTCTGTGGGGTTTGCTGCACTTTGTTTATCGAACTTCTACCCAACCATTTTTTATAGCGGTCACTACCGCTTGGGTCCGGTCATTCACTTGCATTTTTTGCAGAATGCTTGAAACATGGTTTTTGACCGTTTTTTCTGAGATGAACAGGGTTTCACCGATTACTCGATTGCTTTGTCCGTCCGTCAATAATTGCAAAACTTCGCTTTCGCGCTTCGTCAGCAGGTGGTAAGGCCGGCGAATTTCCGTTTGATGGAATGAGCCTTTGTTTTCGCGTTCGCTCAAGCGACGGAACTCCATGACAAGGTTGCGCGTTACTTTCGGGTGCAAGTAAGACCCACCTTTAGCAACAACTTTAATCGCCTGGATAATTGCTTCCGCGTCCATCTCTTTCAGCATGTAGCCCAAAGCACCAGTTTTCAGTGCGTGTGTGACGTAAGATTCATCGTCGTGAATAGACAGCATAATGACTTTGGCATCCGGGAATTTTTCGATCAGTTCACCAGTTGCCTCCACACCATTTTTTTCCGGCATATTGATATCCATCAATACCACGTCGGGTTTGTTTTCTTCGTATAATTTGATGACTTCTGTTCCATCCCCGCCTTCAGCCACTACATCGAAGGAATCCTCGAAATCCAGAATTCGTTTAACTCCTTCGCGGAAAAGTTGATGATCGTCTACTATGATTATTTTTGTCATTATGTTGTCCTCCTCGAATACCTTATCTTAACCATCCAATTGAATTGGAATTTGAAACTTTAAAACTGTACCGTTGCCAGGTGAAGACTTGATGTTAAAGTCCCCCTTGACCAACTCGATCCGCTCTTTCATCCCGATTAACCCGTAAGACTGTTTTTTCACGATGCTTTGGTCGAAACCACTGCCATTGTCCTTAACAGTCAAAGTCAGTTGCTCTTTCATCCATTCTGCATCGACATCGATATATGTTGCTTTCCCATGACGAATTGCATTTGAAACCGCTTCCTGCACAAGGCGAAAAATTGAAGATTCATGGTTATTGGGCAACCGAACTTCATTGCCTCTACAATGGAAATGCAATTGAACATCAGTATTATAATCTTCGATCGTCTCCAAATATTTCTTCAAGGTAGGCACTAACCCTAAATCATCAAGCGCCATCGGCCTTAAATCATATATGATCCTTCTGACTTCAGTGAGCGCATCTCTAACCATCTCTTTCAAGGAAGAAATTTCCTTAAAAGCGGGTTCGGGACCTTTTTGGCGATATGTCTTTTCAATTAAATCAGAACGGAGCAGAACATTCGCCATCATTTGAGCAGGGCCGTCATGAATTTCTCTTGATAAACGTTTCCGCTCTTCTTCTTGCGCTTCAATGATTCGAAGGCTATAATCTTGACTTAACTTGTTGCCGCCAATTACATCATCCTCTTTTTTAAAATCGGACGTCAAGTAATTCATGGCAACACTAACCTGATTCACAAGGTTTTCGGAATGTTCAATCGTTTGCAGGAGAGTTTGGAGCTTGCGTTGCAGCGCATCTCTCTTTTGCCGAAATTTCTTTTCTTCGCTGCGGTTTTTTGAAAGATGCACTTGAAGTTCGTTAGCCTGCTCATATGCCTCTGCCACTTGCTTCTCAGTATAAGAATCAAAAGACTGGGATACCTCCGCTAAACGGCGCCGGGCTGCCCGAGTCCGTTCCTCGTATACATTCCCGGATTTGATGAGCCGGGTGATATTGGTCCTGACATCTTCTAGCTCGTCTTTCATTTCTTCATAACTTTGGCGACTTTCTTCACTGATTGTGAAAATTTCATCCTTGGAAGCTTCCATCTGACCCAGCAATTGATTGTAGATGGAGTCCAGTACTTTCACATTACCCTTTTTACTCATCTTACAACCGCCTTAGCCATGCTTACTCTTGTGCAGGAAAAGCTTGCACCTTTGTGCCTGTTTAAGCTTTATCAAGTATATCACTATATAAGCAAGTTGATATTAAATATGCGTTACAAATTATCTGACTATATTCTACAACAGGAGGAGATAAAATGCGAGAAAATTACAAGACTGTAGGCGAAATGGCCACTAGTGAGATTATCATCCAAAAGTCCAGGTTTATCGCCCATGCTGCCAGAGCTGAAACTGAACAAGAAGCACTGGACTTCATCGATCAGATAAAAACGCTCCACCGTTCGGCCAATCATAATTGTTCAGCTTATTTGATCGGAGAGCACGACTTAATCCAAAAGGCCAATGACGATGGTGAACCGAGTGGCACTGCAGGTGTTCCGATTCTTGAAGTGCTGAAAAAACAAAAACTTAAAGACACCGTAATTGTGGTTACCCGTTACTTTGGGGGTATTAAACTTGGTGGAGGCGGACTGATCCGGGCATATGGCAAATCCGCTACCGAGGCGATCGCTGCATCCGGCATCGTTGAACGCCGTTTGCATGATCTCGTGAAAGTTAGTATCGACTATAATTGGCTGGGAAAAATAGAAAACGAAGTGAGACAATCCGATTACCCGTTAAAGGAAATCCAATATGCTGAAGGCGTGGATGTTTTTGTATTTGTTCCGGTCGAAAAAAGAGACGAGTTTACCGAGTGGATGAACGAGATGACCAACGGGCAAGCTGTTATAAATTTCCAAAAAAATATATTCCTAGAATTCAAAATTTGAAGGTAATTATTATTTACGAAAAGACTAAAAGCTTGTATAATTAATAAAATGGGCGTTCGTGTAAAATGATGGAATTTTGTCGAAACCCGAAAAAATGATTGGCTGAACCCGAACTGAATACTCGGTTAACCCAGAGGAGTTTTAACCATGAACCGGAAAAACCACCGCACCAATAAATCCAGCCGGAAAAGGACCATCATTAAAGTGATGTTGACCTTAGCCGCATCCTTGCTGATTTGCGTCTCGGCATATGGAATATATTTGGTCAAAAAAGCGGAAAATGCAGCGGATCGCGCTTTTGAAGCCAGCGAGTCTTCTGATATGAGAGATGAACAAGTGGATCCTTTGAACGATGATATCTCCATACTTTTCATTGGAGTGGACGATAGCGGCAAAAGAGATCAGGGTGACAACAATATCCGATCTGATGCTTTAGTTCTCGCAACATTGAATAATGAAGATAAATCCGTGAAACTAGTGAGCATACCAAGGGACACTTACACTTATATACCCGCCTCCGACAAAGAAGATAAAATCAACCACGCCTATGCTTTTAATGGAGCACAATCCACTATAGATAGCGTTGAAAACCTTTTGCAGATTCCCGTTGACTATTATGTCCGGATGGATTTCGAAGCTTTCATAGACGTAGTGGATGCGCTTGGCGGCATCCGAGTAAATGTTCCATATGATATGAAAGAACAGGATGAAAATGACGTAGCAAATGCGATCGAGTTAAAAAAAGGGATGCAGATCGTCGACGGCAGCGAAGCCCTTGCTTTGGCTAGAACCCGCCGCCAGGACAATGATATCGAACGAGGCAAACGCCAGCAGATGATTATCGAGGCTGTCATGACTAAAGCGTTGTCAGCCGGTTCCGTTACCCGTTACGGCAGCGTAATCGACGCAATCGGAGACAATATGAAAACAAATCTATCGTTCCGGGATATGCAGTCGTTTTTTGAATATGCCAAAGGCGGAATGCCTGAAGTCGAAACGATCACATTGGATGGATACGATGACATGAGTACCGGCATCTATTACTGGAAGCTCAATCAAGAATCCCTGATGGAAGTACAAGATGTCTTACAAAGTCATTTGGGATTAAAGCCAGACACGTCGAATATGACCAACCTCAACGAAAGCGAACTTGCAGATCATTACCATATCGAATCCAAAACTTCTCAGTGAACACTGAGAAGTTTTTTTCTGCAAAAAAAAAAAAGACAGGACATCAAGCACTTGGCTTGATGTCCTGTCTTTTAATCTTTACCTATCATTTTCACAAGATTGATCAGCGGTTTATAATTTTTTCCACCCAGACCAACCACTTCGACAAACAGCTCAATGATGAGGAGCATAACCCCAACCAGCAGGATACCTCCCCATAAGGTAGCTTGGGAAAACAACAGCGCTGCTAAGCCGAACAACGCCGCGATGCCATAAATGATCAGTACCGTCTGGCGATGGGAAAAACCGATATTCAGTAAACAATGGTGAAGATGTGCTTTATCCGGTGCCGATAAAGGCTGTTTCTCCCTTATTCGGCGGACAATCGCGAAGAATGTGTCTGAAATCGGTACCCCCAGCATAATGATCGGAATGATCAACGCTACGACCGTAACATTTTTAAAGCCCATCAAAGCCAGTACTGAGATCATAAAACCCAGAAACAAGGCTCCCGTATCACCCATAAAAATCTTTGCGGGATGAAAGTTGTACGCCAGAAAGCCTAAAGAACTTGCGGCCAACAAGGCGGCAATCGACATAACGAAAATGTCGCCCATGATAAAGGCCATCCCAGCCAAAGTGAGCAATGCGATCGATGACACTCCGGCAGCAAGCCCGTCCAAGCCGTCAATCAAGTTGATGGCATTCGTAATGCCGACAATCCACAATATGGTCAACGGAATACTCGCATAGCCAAAATCGATTTCTCCCCCGAAAGGCAGGTTGATGAAAGAAATTTCCAAGCCTCCGCCAATAACGACTATGCTGGCCGCAATGATTTGGCCAAAAAGTTTTGCTTTAGCTGTAATTTCATATATATCGTCTAAGATACCGGTTATGATAATTAAAAAAGCACCAATCAAAAGCGCCGCCTCTATTGGAATAAGAGCAGCTTCAATTGAGTTTGATATCGGATCTTCGGGTCTTAAAATCATGTACCCCATGAGGAACGAGCCGAAAATGGCCAGTCCGCCAAGACGCGGCATCACGCGCGTATGAAGTTTCCTGTAATTCGGACTATCGACCGCACCTAACCGGAAAGCAATCCGCTTAACAATCGGTGTAAGAACAATCGAAGCGATAAATGCCAAAACCATTGTCAGGTATAGCATGTCTTTCCTCCTTAAAACACTTAATTCTCTCAGCAAATCAGTTCAATTTTAGCATAATTTCTACTGAAACAACATCTTTACAATTGAAGAACTTTTCTTATATCTTCATTAGACGGCCGGAGAACGATAAAGTTTCGAAATATATCACCAAATTTAAGATTATGTCCTGAATGTAAAGAATATGGAACCTTATATCATATTATTCACTTTTTTGACGCATATTAAACAAAATTTCATTTTCTTTCTGTTTGTCCAATCCGGCCTTGAGCTCCCGGCGAGACAACCCGCCAAACCATTTTCGTGTCTCTTCTCCAGTTTGAGCCAACGGAGTGAGGCGTAACCCTTCTTTTTTCGACTGGCTGTTCTCCACTAGAATAAATCCATCCGGGTAGTCTTCGGTGACAGGCATCCAGAACGGAATTTCAAACGGTTTAATGCCATGGCGCAACAACGTCTCATCATCCACCCAAATTTTTTCAACTTCACCTGTTTGCAAGGCTTCCACAAACGCTTCCATTGAAAGCGGATCTGAAGCCACGTTGTATGTCCCGACTGACTGCTCTTCAACTTTGTTGATGATGAACTCCGCTAAATCCCTGACATCAATCCATTGAATCTTTCTCCTTCTGCTCCCTGGAATAATCACTGGCCGATTGGACGCGAGCCTAAGCGCCCAGTCGGTGAATCGGTCTGTAGGATCATGTGGACCAGCGACAATACAAGGACGCACAATAAGCAGCTTGTCCCTCATTTTATCTTGAAGTAAGTTTTCACACATCATTTTCAATGGACCATATGTTTTGCCGTTCACTTCGTCCGAGTTAATGATTTGGGTATGAGTGGAACCATCTTCAGCCACCGGACCCTCCCGAAAGTTATCATAAACCGAAATCGTCGAAACAAATGTATAATGTCCGGTGTTTATATAAGGCAGCATAGGCTCCAGGTCTCCAGGAGTATATGCCGAAGTGTCGATCACTGCGTCCCACTCTTCCCCAGCTAATTTATAAGCGTCTTTCTGTCTGTCTCCCTTGATCAATCTCAGTTCAGGAAATGCCGACGGATCGCTTTTGCCTCTGTTAAACAAAGTGATGGTATGCCCCTTTTTTGACGCTTCCATGGTGATATGCCGTCCAATAAAACTTGTGCCGCCGATGATTAATAATTTCATAATTTACTCCTCCTGGTTTGTAATTTATAGGTTTAAATACACAGGTTTTATGATATAATCCTATATATAGTTAGAATTTTTAAACAATTTATTATAGGGGTGCATACTTATATGAATGGCAATTTAGAATTTTACGTGGAGAAAACCGATTGGACGCCCTCAGATGAAGCTGCAGTTTTAAGAATGCAACATGAACAAAGAGCGGAATTGGCAAAAACAATCAGTTGCGTAGGATTACTTGTGGACTTATCCATGGACCAGCACGTCGATGTAAGAGAGGGAGTCGCCCAAAACCCGTGCACGCCTTTAGGCACCTTGCATCGATTGGCAGAGCAGGATTTATGCATCAGTGTTCAGGATGCTGCAAAAACCACTTTATCTGCACTTATATAGTACCAGATTCTTAAAAAACCCGTCACTTTTGCCGGGTTTTTGTTTTGAATACGTTTAATCCTCACGATTGCGGTTATATAATAGATAACACACTAAGGAGGCGTTTCATATGAGTAACAACAAAGATAGTTTTTCAGATAAAGTCAAAGGTGCAGTGAATAAAGGAAAAGGCGAAGTGAAAGATCAGGTTGGTAACGCAACTAACGACCCTGGCAAACAAACTGAAGGCAAGTTTGATAAAGCTAAAGGCCATGTTCAAGACGCAATTGGCGACACAAAAAAAGATCGTAAGTAATGCAAAACACCGGCCTTAATGGCCGGTGTTTTTGATTATGTCATCAAATGCCAAAACTAAAAACAAGCCGATTCTTCCCTAAAGGAGAATCGGCTTGTTCATGTTTTTCTGGCCTCCAGCTTAGAAGAGCCTTGGCGTGCTTTGCGTATCCATCTTTTTATCAACTTCATCGCGTATATTCTTTTGCTCATGTGGAGGGCTTTCAGTTTCTTCGAATTCTCTGCGTTTCTTTTCTTTGTTAACCAGATGTTGCTCTTCGGAGTCCCTTCCAAAAGGTGCAGGCCCCAAATTCAGATCGTTGCCAGGTGAAGGTTCGTCCTGTCGTTTATTGACTCCTTCTTCCCGATTCAAGTTGCGGTCTCCCTCATCTGTCTCCAGGTTAGGTTCATGATCCATCCTTTTTTCTTTCAATGAACCTTGGTCTTTATTGGAATCACCAGTCGGATGAATGCTTTCACCTTTCATACGGGAATCCTGTGTCTTGTCAGCATATCCAGGTTGGCCGTGCTGATCTTCTCTTCTAACTTCAGTTGTGTAAATTTCTCCGGAATCCTTTTTTGATTGGTTGATATCCGCTTTTACATCCCTATCGACAATTTTCGGGTCGTCGAACTTATTACCATCCCGTTCAACATCGCGGCCAAAAGGCGCGAAAGCCGTATTACGCTTGAACTGGTCTCCGGTACGGTTTTCTGTTCGGTGATCGGTGTAAAGAATAAGCCCGCCATTGTCCAGTGCCTTTTGATAATCATCCACTTCCGCATAATTCAAATTCAGTTTTGAAAGTTCGGCCCGCGCTGCGTCTTCCCCGGTAAAAAATGATTTGAATTTGCTGCCAAGTGTTTCTGTTTCTTTGGTCTGAACCCCGGTTTGAGTTTCTACCGAATTCAGGATATCCGAATCATTGGCCAATACTTTGATTTCATTGGAATTATAGCCCCATGACTTCATTTCCTCTATTTTGTTTTCGAGTTCATTCTGTGTGTATACTACTTCAATTTCACGATCTGTTGACTTCATTTTAAATCAGCCTCCTGTTTATCGTCTTATCGATTATGTACCCTTTCAAGTAAGGGGATAAAACATGCAATTATGCTTAGCAAGCAGCGATTCCGATCATACGTCAATGTCCACATATACCAAAATGCTGCCTCTCGCCACATCCCTGGTATATTCTTCAAGTTCCTGTTCTGATAAATCCAGTGTCTTCAATCCTTCACGTACACTGCTTTCTCCTGTAATAAAGCTTTTGAATTGATCTTTGAAGGATCCTGCTTCTACGGCAGTAATTTCGGAATCCCTTTCAAACTGCTCTAAGCGATCCGTATCTTGTGCAATCAGATTCAACTCTTCTTCCTTGAACCCTTGGGTTTTCAATTTATCAATTTCACTTTTCAATTCATCTACATGGTGGACTAACGCCAAAACTCTTTTCACTGACCCCATAAATAAACTACCTCCATTTTTTTAAACTCTTTAAGAAATCTTTACCCCAAACAGAGGTTTTTGAAAACGTCCCGCGGAAAACGCAATTTCAGCAGACAACTTTCTTCCTATGTCGCCATGCTTATCCTTTTTTAAAATTATCGAATAAGAATGCTTTTACCTACAAATTCCTGAAGCTTCAATGGCTTGTTACTAAGCCTTGAAATACATTTAACCCAGTTAAAATAGATAATTATTCAGGCAGCCATCTTGTAGGTACTAAATACCCTTTTAAAAAAATACATAATTAGGTAAATAAATATGCAGTTTATTTTGAAAATTGATGATATCATGGATTAAAGATATAAGTTTAAAGTATACTGAAGTCTATGGAGGTGGAAAATATCGTATTAAACAAACTTTCGGTATCTTACTTATCGGAAAGCTCGAGAAAGTTTGAGTCCAACTCTCCTACATGGATGATGGAAGTCCTCCCCATGAAAGCGGAAAGGAGAGAGCCAATGAATACTGGAATGCGCCTAAAATACCAGCGACTTAAAAAACGCATGAGTCTGGAAGAAACTGCTTCCGAGATCCTTTCCGTAAAAGATCTCAAAAAGTATGAAACGGGTGATAAAGAACCTTCACTCGATATTTTAGAACAGCTCTGCAAAAGACTAAACATACCACTGGCGCCCAAAGATAACCCCGTAGGCAAAGTACTTGTTAAAAATTTCAAATCATCTTTGCTTCACCCACAAAATAAAGGAAAAATCATGGAGCATTATGCTGATATCCATGACCACCCGTTACTGCACTCCCATGAAGACGTAGAGCTTGAATATTCAATCCAGCAAATACGGTATTTCATCATTACGGGGGATCTGGACAGTGCGGAAGACAAGATAAAAGAAATGTATCGTTTCCAAGAATTCATGAACCAGGAACAGTATTACCTGTATCATAAATATTTGGGCAACTACCATTATCTTTTAAACGATCATGATTCAGCGTTAAAAACTTATTTAATGGCTGAGAAGATTGCACCTCCAACAATTCCAGCTTCAGAAATGGGAGATCTCTACTACTCGATCGGAATATCATCCGCACAATGCTGGGAAACTGAGATGGCAAGTAAGTATTCAGAAATGGCTTTGAAAATTTATCAGCAGGAATTTATACCGAAACGGATTGTAGAGTGCCATTCAAATATCGCTCTGGCTCAATTTCAATTTGGAAACTTTAAACTAGCTGCAGAACACTATTTAAATGCATACACAATTGGCAGAAAACTAGAAAATGATGTCATTAGGTTTACAACTGAGTTTAATTTAGCTTATACTTACTATCTTTTACAAGACTACGAAGCCTCTCTCGAGCATATGAAACATACATTAAGTTATATACCAAAAGAGTATACCGCTGACATTTTGCTCAGTCATTGTGTTTTGATTAAGTGTAATGTTGAATTAAAAAATTCTTCAGAGGCTCTTAATTGGGCAGAAAAAGGGGTAGAAATAATTAAGGTCAATAAGTTAAATTTTGATTCACCTACTAACCAAGCTTTTAAAGAAGGTTACTTAGAAATTATGGCTTTGTATAATTTGATTCAAGAAAATTATATTGAATTTGAGGAACTCGTGGTTGACAAACTAATACCTAGTTTAAAGTTAAATAATAATTTTTATGAGATAGGTTATTATTATGCCTTATTAGGAGATGTATATTACGAGTTAGGTGAATATAAAAAGTCTTCAGAATCTTTAAAAATAGCAAAACAAGCCTTTCAAAACTTAATTGTGAATAAAAAGAGGAGTGAAATTCAATGAAAAAAATTTTAATATTAACGTTTTCATCCGCACTTGCTTTGTCTTCATTAGCTATCCTTGATAATTCAACTGAAAGCTATGATACTGCTGTTGGCTACCGTGTCACTGAACCTTGGAATACTCGTTCTGATGTCGCCGTTGGCTACCGCGTTACCGAGCCTTGGAATACTCGTTCTGATGTCGCCGTTGGCTACCGCGTTACCGAACCTTGGAGTACTCGTTCTGATGTCGCCGTTGGTTACCGCGTTACCGAGCCTTGGAGTACTCGTTCTGATGTCGCCGTTGGTTACCGCGTTACCGAGCCTTGGAGCGCAAACAAAACCGTTTAATAAACTCCACTAATACAAAAACCCCCAAAACGCTCACTTGAGAGCTTTGGGGGTTTTTTTACTCTCTTCTATTCATACCCGGGTTTACCGAGTAATTGGAACATATTTTGTTTATAGAATTCGACGCCTGGCTGATCAAAGGGGTTTACGCCGGATAGGTAGGCACTCATCGCACAGGATTTCA
>DATHVY010000176.1:0-1627 GCA_035461045.1 Planococcus sp. (in: firmicutes) | reverse complement strand
TGGTCAAGCCACTGCTTTTTGCTTTCAAGGCTTTCCACTTCCCGCCAAGGGCGTCTGCCGTTTGAAAGCATGGAAACATCTTGCGTGGTCGCGCCGAAAAGCGTCGAGTGTTCCGATAAGCCGAGTTTAGCCAAAACACGGCGAGCCGGCGAATTTTCTTCCTGGGTATTGGCGCCGACCCATTGGATTTCGGGAAGTTTAAACACTTCCTGGATAACATGGGACATGAGTTGAGTCGATAGGTCATTGCTCCGATATCTCAGGTCGCTGCGCATCCTGCCAAGCATGGCATAACTCCTCGCAAATATGGAATAGCCCCCGACACTGACGAGCTGGTCATCCCAAAACAAACCGTACATCCGGTTGGTGCCGCTGGAAATCCGTTTGAAAACGCGTATGACATAATCATCTTCGATTCCGGTGTTCATCGCCTCCAAATAAGGAAGATCTTCCATATTCAAAGGCCGTATGTGTTTATTCATTCGCCGCCACTCCCTGATTCATCTGAAAAGCTGATTTTTTATTTATTATAAACGTTGAAGTACTCCTCGTGCATGTCATTCACATTCAATCGAACTGGAGTAAACTGCAAAAAACCAACTATTAGCTGGTAAAGCGAAAGGGGATGGATCCATGACTTTTAACAAAATAAGAAGAATACTTTACAAGGCAGCAAGAATAATGGGCGATGTTCAGGCGGTCCGGAGCGGCAAAGTGGGGAAAAGAGTCGGCAGAAGAGTGGCAGGCAGGATTACCGGAAAAGGGTTGGGTAAACTATTCAAGTAGTGGAGGATCCGTATTTTATTTTTAATACAAGGGAAGCGGCCAGTATGACAAAGGCGATGGCGGCAGAAAGAGCGAGTGCCGTCCATTCTCCAAAGTTCGCA
Organism: Planococcus sp. (in: firmicutes); assembly: GCA_035461045.1. Taxonomy (GTDB): domain Bacteria; phylum Bacillota; class Bacilli; order Bacillales_A; family Planococcaceae; genus Planococcus. Next base: position 740 of record DATHVY010000176.1, on the reverse strand, counting down.
ATGATGTAAGTGTAGACGAGTGGGGCGACTGCAGAAAGCAGGAAGCTCGGCATGAGCAGTTTGCCGACATAAGATCCATAAGATCGGCTGTCGAACAACACAAGCGGCAGCGTGCCGCGCGAAATGGTCATCAGCCCGTTTCCGGCACCGAACAAAAAGGTGAAAGCGAATGCCGCCACAACGAACTGTCCACTGAAAAAGCCGGCAGCAAAACCGAACGGCAACAAAGAGGCCGCCAGCACCGAAAGTGTCATCGGGTGAAGGCGTTTACCAAAAAGAACTTCACATACGCGGGCAACCGATTGCCCGATTCCACGCAGTGTTGATGCCCATACGGACAATGCTGCACCTAGTCCGAGGCCGGCCAGTATGCTGATCATATGTGTAGACATTGCCGAACTTAAAAAGTTCAGCAGCATGAAAATCATCGCATATAAAGCACCGGCCATTTTCAATTCATGCCCATCCAAGCGCACAGGTGAGATTGAAGGATGCATTGCCTCTTCATGCACCGGTTGTTCTTTGAATCGCGTTTTTGGAATCGCCAAGTGAAGGGGAAGCGTCGACAGCGCGATAGCGGCATAGACGATGAGTGCCAGTCGCCAACCATAATTTTCCGCAAGAAAAAATCCGATCGGCCAAAATACACTTGAAGCAAGACCGCCGAGCAATGTGATTTTTGAGATGGCGGACTTAGCGCCAACTCCGCTGATTCTGACCAATGAAGCAAATGCTGCATC
>DATHVY010000175.1:0-2673 GCA_035461045.1 Planococcus sp. (in: firmicutes) | reverse complement strand
GCTTTCATACTCGCTTAATTGATCCGCCAATTCCTTTTTCAGACGCTCTGATTCATCCAGAACAGCCTTTGTTGCTTCTGCATCGCGTTCCGACTCGCGTCTGCTTCGTTCTAATGAAGCAATCATCGAGTCCACTTCTTTGCGGTCGGCTCCTGTGAAACTCTTTGCGTGGCTGATAATATGGTCCGGTAATCCAAGGCGTTTGGAAATTTCAAAAGCATTGCTCCGCCCCGGTACACCGATCAACAAACGGTAGGTCGGACTGAGCGTCTCCACGTCAAACTCCACACTTGCGTTGGCAACCCCCGGCCGATTAAAGCCGTATGCCTTGAGTTCGGGATAATGCGTGGTCGCAATGACGCGTGCGCCTCTGCCATGAACTTCATCCAGTAAGGAAATTGCTAAAGCCGCACCTTCCTGCGGATCCGTTCCCGCTCCCAGTTCATCGAAAATGACCAACGAGTTTTCGTCGAATTTAGACAAGATGTCAACAATGTTGACCATGTGAGACGAGAACGTACTCAGGCTTTGCTCGATTGACTGTTCGTCGCCGATATCGGCAAATATCTGATCGAACACCGCAAGTTCCGAACCATCGAGAGCAGGCACCGGCAATCCGGATTGCGCCATCAACGTAGCGAGTCCAACCGTTTTCAATGTGACCGTCTTGCCTCCCGTATTCGGTCCAGTGATGACAATCGCGGTGATCTCTTTGCCAAACTCGATATCGTTGGCCACCACTTCATCATCCGGTATGAGCGGATGCCGGGCTTTGCGCAGGTTGATGTAACCGTTTGTATTCATTTTGGGCTTGCTGCATTTATGGGCCGAACCGTATTTCGCTTTTGCAAAAATCAAATCAATATCCCCAAGAATCGCCATTAAGTTGAAAAGTTCATGGGCAACTTCCTGGACCTGCGCCGACAACATCTGAAGAATCCGATCGATTTCTTCTTTTTCTTTCAGCTTTAACCTTCGAACTTCATTATTCGCCTGTACCACCGAATCCGGTTCAATAAACAAGGTCTGCCCGGAAGACGACTGATCGTGGACGATACCGCCGTAATGGCTGCGGTATTCCTGTTTAACCGGAATGACAAAACGGTCGTTGCGGATCGTGATGATTGCATCGGACAGCATTTTCGAAGCGTTTTTGCCTCGCACAAGTCCATCAAGACGGTCACGAACCCGGCTTTCCTGGGCTCTCAGCTGCTGCCGGATGGTTCTCAGGGCAGCACTGGCGCTGTCCAGAACGCCGCCATTGTCGTCGATGCACATATTGATATCGTGTTCAAGCGACGTCAGGATCGGCATCGCTTCTTTCTTTTCGAGGAAATGCGGAATCCGGATATCCCCTTCTTCCCGGATTGCTTCGAAAAACTGGCGCAGGATCCGGCTTGCACGGATAGTGGAAGAAACTTCCATCAATTCCATCGGACTCAGGCTGCCGCCAATCTGAGCGCGTTTGGCGTGCATGCGGATATCAAAAATGCCGCCCATTGGGACATTGCCTTTCACCCGAAGCACTTGCGCCCCCTCATCCATCTCTTCTAGCAGCCGGTTGACCTCATCAATATTTGTAGATGGCAGGAGCTTGTCGACGTGCGCTTTGCCTAGTGAGGAAGTGCAGTATCTTGCCACTTCATCGCGTATTTTATAAAACTCAAGTGTTCTCAATGCGCGTTCTGCGATCAAATGAGATACCTCCTATTTTTTCAGAAATGCTTTTAATTTCTCTAATGTCCACGTGTTGACGATGTTTTCGCGCTTCAACCAAGCTTTTTGGGCATGTTTAATGCCGGTTTCCATAACAGCCAACTGTTCTCTGGCATGGGCATCCGTATTGATGGCCACAGGCACCCCTTTTTGCTGCGCCATTACCAGGAACTCGACCGAGAGATCCAATCGGTACGGACTGGCATTCAGTTCGACAATTTTCCCATACTCTTTGGCCCAGTCGAGCAATTGCTCCACATCCACGTCATACCCGGCTCTTTGCCCGACAATGCGGCCAGTCGGGTGCGCGATCATATCGACGTTTGGATTTTGGACCGCATTGTAAAGACGTCCCATGATCTGTTCCCGTGTTTGCTGGAAACTCGAGTGGATGCTGGCAATTACAAAATCCAGCTGTTCCAATACTTCATCATCAAAATCGAGTGACCCATCCGGAAGAATGTCCATTTCCGTACCGGACATCACTTCCAACCCTTCGTACTTGCCATTTAACTCCCGGATTTCGTCCCTCTGCTTCAGCAGCCGCTCCGGAGTAAGCCCATTAGCGACTTTCAAGTAATGTGAATGGTCGGTGATGACCATGAACTCATAGCCGCGTTTTTGGCAGCCTTCGATCATCTCGGTCAACGAATGTGCTCCGTCCGACCAAGTGGTATGCATATGCAAATCACCGCGAATGTCCGAGAGCTGCACCAGTTCCGGAATTTCATCCGTCCGATCGATTTCGCGCCCGTCTTCACGCAAGGTCGGTGGAATGAATGGCAGATCAAAATGCGCGAAAAATTCTTCTTCTGTCCCGAATGTTTCGATCAAACCATCACTTTGTTCCACGCCATACTCGCTGATTTTCTTATTTTGGCTCTTTGCCAGCTGGCGCATTTTGACATTATGGTCTTTCGATCCTGTGAAATGATGCAGTGCTGTGACAAATTCTTC
>DATHVY010000174.1:0-2744 GCA_035461045.1 Planococcus sp. (in: firmicutes) | reverse complement strand
ACTGATCAGCCTGATGGGGATGGCTGTGATGATCTATGCGATGAACGCGACCATTCAATTGTATTTGATGAACTTGGCGACTATTCATTTTCCGGCAGCCAAAGATGTGGCTTCTTCATTAACGCCTGTTGCGGTGAATGTAGGCATTGCGCTCGGCGCCACACTCGGCGGATATGTTGTGGCGAACGGCAGCCTCATCCAGCTTTCCTGGGTCGGCGCATTGTGTGCGCTGATCGCTTCTGGCCTGGCATTCGCCAGCTATCGGTTGGACCGGAAAGAGAGCTTTTCTGGTAGGGAAGTATATGAAGGTTAAAATTTAAAGAAAGAGGTTTTGGAATGCGTTTATTCCAAAACCTCTTTGACATTTGTGCTTCTATTTGAATCGAGAAATCTCTTGAAAGCCGTTTCTTCTGAAAGAAATTGCGATATAATGATATGCTTATATCTATAAACTAGTTCATTTTTAATGTGAAACTTGGGGGTTTGAAAATGAAGTCGACGGATCTGAAAGAACTGCCTATCGGAATCATTGGTGCTGGTCCAATAGGGTTAGCTGCAGCCGCGCATTTGTACAAACAAGGGTTGCCATTTTATGTGTTTGAATCGGGAGCCCAGGTAGGAGCAAATTTCTTGGATTATAAACATGTCCGGCTATTCTCTCCATGGCTCTATAACATTGACCCGGCCAGTAAAGAGATATTGAAACGAAGCGGGTGGGTGGAACCGGTTGAGAAAAGACTTCCTTATGCAAGGGATATTTATACCGATTATTTAGAGCCGCTTTCTAAAACGCCGGAGTTGGAGCCGCATATCCACTTGAGTTCCAGAGTGGTCTCCATCGGCAGAAAGCATATCGATAAAAGTAGAACAAAAGAGCGCTCAAACAATCCCTTTGTGATCAGCGCTATCCAAAATGGAGCTTTAACAACGTATGAGGTCAGGGCGGTTATTGATGCTTCGGGCACATGGCAAACTCCAAATCCGCTCATGTCTGGAGGCTATTATACCCCAGCTGAAGAACAAGCAAAGGGATCGATCAATTACGGGATTCCCGATGTGTTGGGGAAAGATAAAGAACGCTATCAAGGAAAGCACACACTGGTTGTCGGCAGCGGCCACTCCGCGATTAATACTGTCATCCAGCTAGGCCAATTAAAAGAACGGGCGCCAGACACGAAAATTAGTTGGGTGATCCGAAAACCGGACTTTGAATTTATCGCGGCGCTATCAAAAAATCGATTTCTTGCGCAATACAAATTAGGAGAGAAAATCGAACGACTCATGAGTAAGCAGAGCATCGAATGTTTTTCGTCTTTTTACATTGAAGGGTTACATGAATCCAATGGGAAATTGACTGTCACCGGAGCTAACAAAGAACGCGTGGAGGAAATTGATGAGATTGTCGTCAATACAGGTTCCAGGCCGGATATCGAGTTATTCCGGGAAATTCAAACCAGCCTGCATGCATCAGCTGAATGTGCAGAAGGAATATCAAAACTTCTCTTTGAGAAAAAAGGGGTTGTTCAGCCGCATGGAGAACGATTTTTACGCCATATGGAAGAAGATTTTTATATCATCGGAACCAAAAGTTATGGAAGGGCCTCTTCATTTTTTCTGATGAATGGCTTTGAACAGGCACGGTCGATTGCGGCTTATTTGAATGGGAACATAGAAGAATCGGAAGAAATCCAGATCAAATTTCCCGATGAATGGTTAACGTAACTACCAGCCATTCATCGGTCATTTCCATTTGCTTAAAAACTAATGGTAATGTTTCAAGCTCCCGGAAGCGCCGGGAGTAGCATCTTGGTGAGGGTGATTTTCTGATTCCATCTGAATTGTGATGTGGTCGATTTTTTGTTCAGTCATGGCTGCTTCAATTTCCTTTAGGATCCTTTGGCTATCTTCGAAAGAGAGGCCAGGCTCAATTACCACATGGCCAGACAACGCGTTTTTGCCACTGGTAATACTCCACACATGCAAATCATGAATATTTTTCACGCCGGGTATTTGTTCAATCGCAGTTATTACGTTATCCATCTTCACGTTTACAGGCGTTCCTTCCATCAAGACATGAACGGATGCTTTCGTGACACGCCAGCCACTAAGTAAGACAAGCACGGCCACAATGACACTTGCCAGTGGATCAGCCCATGCCCAGCCAAAGAAAATAATGAGCAATGCCGCTGTTATGGCACCTACCGATCCGAGCACATCACTCAATACATGAAGAAAAGCAGCCCGAAGATTTAAATTGTCTTTTGTGCCACCCCCGCGCTTCAAAATCCAGGCAACCAGCAGGTTTACCAATAAGCCGATAACCGCGATCGTTAACATACCGGTTGTTGCCACTTCTAGCGGGTTGGAAAACCGATGAAAAGCTTCATAAAAAATGTAGAGAGAAATTAACACAAGAGTCACACCGTTAAATACCGCTGCCAAGATTTCGAATCTTTTGTAGCCATACGTTTTGAATTGATTGGCTGCCTTTTCGCCAATTGAAAAAGCCAGAAAAGCAACTCCTAACGAGATCGAATCACTTAGCATATGGCCGGCATCCGCAATCAAGGCCAAACTATTTGTCAGAAAACCGCCGATAGCTTCCACGAACATATAACTGGTGATGATCCAAAAAGAAATCAACAATGCTTTTTTGTTTCGTCCGTGAGAATGGTCGTGTTCAGTCCCCAATTGCAATCTCTCCTGTTCTCTCGGTCATAAGTTAACTATGAGCATATTATAAT
>DATHVY010000173.1:0-2478 GCA_035461045.1 Planococcus sp. (in: firmicutes) | reverse complement strand
CCCTTTTCGTTGATCGTAAATGTGCTTTATGGCGATGAATAACAAATACGCAGCACCCAGAGCTTGTACTTGCCAAACATCCACCAGCCAGGCAATCATGAACAATGCGGCGAAGCGGAAGATAAATGCACCCGCCAAACCATAGAACAACGCTTTCTTTTGTTGGGCCTTAGGCAAATGTTTCACCATCACGGCCATGACCACCGCGTTATCCGCAGCCAACAATCCTTCCAACGCCACGAGCACCAGCAAAACCCATAAATACTCCAACAAAATTGCTTCCATTTGTCATTCCTCCTGATTTTGAAAAACAAAAAAGACCCCTGCCTAATAAAAGGCAAAGGTCTTGCTAAGCAATTTGATTTGCTATCACAACCGGTGGCATTATACCACGTCTTGACGACTGTGAAATAGGTTTCCCTATAGCTACTCCCCTTTGACGAATGTCAAAGTCTGTTAAGTTGTAAGATTAGTATAGCACCTTTTTTTGAGGTGTAAAGAAGAAGATTCCGGCCTAAGAAAAACGTGTTTTCCGACCCCTTCCACTGTTTTTCATCAGGTTCATACAGCCTCATTTTTAACCAGTTCCAAAGCCGCCTTCAACAACTCGATATCTTCTTGGATCTGCTGTTTTAAAGAGAGATTTAAGCATTTCAAATATTCTTCCGATAATCTGGACAATTCATACTCGAAAATTACACGTTCCTCTTTGACAGTCAAGATCTACACCCCATTAAATGGTTTTTTATACCCAAACCCTTTTACCTATAATTGAAAACAGTATACCAAAAAGAGTCTTAGTTTGCCATATTTAAACAGAAAAAAATATCACATTATCAATAAAGTGATTGAACAAACTGCAAGGTCCGCTAAAATCGCTGCAAAATTGCTTGCACGTTCCCATTTTCATTGAAAAAACAGGCGAGGATTCGTTCCTCCCGCCTGCCACTGAAGCTTTCCTTTATTGGTTTTGTCCGTTCGCTACCCAGCCTGCAATCTGGATGGTCCGTCGTGCTTGGTGTTTCACTGCCTCTTCTACATCCTCTACCATATTGCCGTCCTGATCGACGGTTACACTTGTGCCGTAAGGGTTTCCACCGGCCTCGAATGTGACAGGATCTGAATATCCAGGTGCTGCCACGATGGCTCCCCAATGGAACATGGATGTATATAGCCCCAATATTGTGGCTTCTTGTCCACCTTGCGGATTTTGGGCGGAACTCATCGCACTGACCACTTTATTGACCAATTTGCCTTGAGCCCACAACCCTCCGGTTGAGTCCAGAAATTGCTGGATCTGGGAAGGCACATGGCCAAAGCGCGTTGGCACACTGAAAATGATGGCATCTGCCCATTCCAGCAAATCCGGATCCGCTTCCGGCACGTCCCGCGTCGCTTCAAAATGCTCTTTCCAGTCCTGATTTTGCTCTATCGCTTGCATCGGGGCATTTTCTGCCGCTTTTGCCACCCTGACTTCCGCTCCGGTTTCCTTGGCTGCTTGTTCAGCCCAACGAGCCATTTTGTAATTGGTGCCAGTCGAACTGTAATAAATTATCGCTAATTTAACATTTGACATAGTACCTCTCCTTTTGAGAAATTTCTTCGGCCATCAATTTTATCAAATCACTCTATTGAAATGACCGTTTCTCTCTTGTGTTCCCCCCTCACCAGGGGGACTAAACAAAAACAACCCGCCGAGATTGGCGGGTTGCAGTTAATGCTTTTGGGTTTGCTTAAACTTCTGTTTTGTTCGCCAGCTGATCGGACATTTCACGCAGCTTGAATTTCTGGATTTTGCCCGAAGCAGTCATCGGATACTCCTCGATAAATTCAATATAGCGGGGAATCTTATGGTGAGATATTTTCCCTTTGCAGTACCCTCTTAAAGTTTCGGCATCCAATTGCTTGCCTTCTTTTAAAATGATCCAAGCCATCAGTTCTTCTCCATATTTCGGATCTGGAACTCCGACAACCTGAACATCCTGTATCGCTTCGTGTTTGTAAAGAAACTCTTCAATTTCGCGCGGATAAATGTTTTCCCCGCCGCGGATCACCATGTCTTTGATTCTTCCGGTAACGGCAATATAGCCGTCCTCGTCTTCTACCGCAATATCGCCGGTATGAAGCCAGCCCTCTTCATCGATTGCCTGCTTGGTCGCTTCTTCGTTTTGATAATAGCCTTTCATGATATGGTAGCCTCTTGTACACAATTCTCCCGGGACACCTACAGGAACCGTCTCGTTTGTTGCCGGATCGATAATTTTCACTTCCACTTCAGGATGCGGTCTCCCAACGGTTGACACTCTTTTTTCAATAGCATCATCCGATTTTGTTTGGGTGATGACCGGAGAGGATTCCGTTTGGCCATAAGCGATCGTAATCTCCGAAGCCCCCATATCATCAATGACTTTTTTCATCACTTCAATGGGGCAAGTCGATCCGGCCATGATGCCCGTGCGAAGCGTAGAGGTATCGAAT
>DATHVY010000172.1:0-11243 GCA_035461045.1 Planococcus sp. (in: firmicutes) | reverse complement strand
TTTTGCATCATTCATACCGTCCTTCTGTTTTCGTTAGCGGCATCAAGAAGGGCTGTATGTGAAGGACAACCCGTTAATCATACCCGATTTATTTTTCCTGCTAACTTTAGCAAAAGCTTGGTATGTTTAAAAGTGTCAATGCCGTATAAAACTTAGAGGTCAGTTTGAGGCGGAAGAAGATCTTTCCTAACTTTCATGTAGTAACCTTTGTCGAAAACAGTAAGTATATTAAAAGCGCTTGTTGAATTGAGATCTAATTTCTTTCTGAGTTTGTAGATGGCAACGTCGATTAAGCGCTTATTTGGACTGATATTGCCGAAAGTCCGTTGTAGGCTAGCCCATATCTCTTCGCGGCTTACTATTCGGTTTCTATGCTTAAAAAGATAGCAGAGGAAGTGGACTTCTCTAGGAGTGAGGTGGATTTCCAGGTCTTTTTTCAAGCACTTGGATTCTTTCGGATGGATCTTAAAGTCCCCGATGTGGATGGATTCTTCCAGTGAATCATCCTTGCCGGACAGGGTGATTCTCAAATTGTGGTATAAATCGAACGCTTTTAAGACTCGCGCCTGCGAAACCCTGGAGCTCATGTCAGGGCTGATCACCTCATCAGCTCCTGCTTCCAATGCAAGAACGGTATGTAATTCGTCGTCTTCTTTCAAAAAGACGATGAGGGGGGAAAAGCCCAGCAATGATTTTAAATTCCGGATCAACGAGACAACCTCTTGTTTATTGAACTCAAACGAAAGACCAATTCCAAATAAGGTATGATCAAAGACCATTTGCTGCAACAAGATTTCATCGTGAATGTAGGAAAACTCATAACCTCGATTTTCTAAAATGGATTTTCCGGGAATCTCAATGCTTTCGGGAGAATCAATTATTAGTACTTTCTTCATATTTATTCCACATCCTGGAATTTATTTGATCATAAATTGTAAGAAAAGAGCTCCCGTAAAGGCAGCTCTTTTCTTATCGAATCAGCATAAAAACTCAATCATTCAAGTCTACTTTTTTTCCTTTAATCATGTAAATCGTGTTTTCTGCAATATTCGTCACGTGGTCGCCGGCGCGCTCCAAGTAGCGGCACACCAGGGACAACTGCATCACTTGCTCGATTTTGGTAACGTCTGCTGAAACGATATTGATCAGTTCTGTGATGGATTCTCTATAAAGTGCATCCACCTGGTCATCGATTTTAGCTGCATCGATTGCCATCCCGGCATCTTCCTGTTTATAGGCATCGATGGTTTTCGTTAACATTTCATTGACCAACGTTGCCATTTGAGGAACATGAATAAGCGGTTTGACCAACGGGGATTGGCCGATCCGATGGGTAGTTTTAGCGATATTCACCGCAAAATCAGCAATGCGCTCCACGTCGTTTGAAATTTTTAAAGAAGCGATGATTTTGCGTAAATCGATAGCCAATGGTTGTTCTTTTGCAATCAGCAAGATGGCTTTTTCATTGATTCGTTCTTCGAAATCATTCACGATTTTATCGTTGGCAATAATCTTATCAGCCAAAGCCATATCTTGGTTTTTCAACGCTTCAATCGACAGGCTCAATGCTTCACGCGTCATTCCTGCCATTTGTTTAATATCTTCCCGCAAATCATTTAAGCTGTTTTCAAAGTTGCTTCTCATTGGCATAGTTGATTCTCCTCACTCAGTTTCGTATTAGCCAAAGCGGCCGGTGATGTAATCTTCTGTTCGTTTATCGGAAGGGTTCGAGAATAACGTATCCGTTTCATCCATTTCAATGACTTCACCGTTCAGGAAAAAGGCGGTGCGGTCAGAGATACGGGCAGCTTGTTGCATGTTGTGCGTCACGATGACGATCGTGTAATCTTTTTTCAGTTCCCGAACGAGTTCTTCCACTTTCAAAGTGGAAATCGGGTCAAGGGCGGACGTAGGCTCATCCATTAAAATGACATCCGGTTCGATCGCCAGGCAACGGGCGATACAAACGCGTTGTTGCTGTCCTCCGGAAAGGCCATACGCATTTTCATGAAGGCGGTCTTTCACTTCGTCCCAAATGGCCGCACCTCTCAAGCTTTTTTCCACGATCCGGTCGAGGTCCTGCTTTTTCTTGATGCCGTGGATGCGGGGACCGTATGCTACGTTCTCATAGATGGATTTTGGAAAAGGATTCGGCTTTTGAAACACCATGCCGACCCGGGTCCGAAGTTCTTCCACCAAATACTTCGAATCGAAAATGCCTTGATCGCGGTAATTGATGGTGCCGGATGTTTTCACGGAAGGAACCATTTCGACCATGCGGTTCAAGGTTTTGATGAATGTGGATTTTCCGCATCCGGAAGGGCCGATAATGGCCGTTACTTGATTTTCATTTATTTCCATATCAATATTTTTCAAGGCATGAGTTTGGCCATACCAAAGATTCAGTTTATCAACGGTGAAAACAACTTTTTCTTGAATGGGTGTGTTCAATGGACTTACCTCCAGTTTAATAACGTTTAGTGAACTTGTTCCGGATAAAGACGGCTAAAGAGTTCATGAAAATGAGCATGATCATCAATACGATAATCCCTGCTGCCGCCACTGCCTGGAATGCATCTTGTGGTCTGCCGGTCCAGTTGAAGATTTGAATGGGCATAACCGTGAATTGGGAGAATACGTTTTCCGGCAAGAATGCGATATAGGTGAGTGCGCCGATCATGATCAATGGCGCCGTTTCACCAACGGCTCTCGATAACGCGAGAATATTCCCTGTTAAAATACCGGGAAGAGCGGATGGAATCACAATACGGACGATGGTTTGCCATTTCGTGGAACCCATCGCAAAAGATGCTTCCCGTAACTGAGTGGGCACCGAACGGATTGCTTCCTGGGAAGCGACGACGATAATCGGCAGAATCAGCAAGCTCATGGTCAGTCCTCCAGCGAGAACACTGCGTCCCATTCCAAGCTCACGGACGAAAATCGTAAGACCCAAAAGGCCGAATACGATGGAAGGCACACCGGCCAAGTTCGCGATGTTCATTTGGATAAAGCTGGTGAAGCGTCCTTTTTTCGAATATTCTTCAAGGTAGATGGCAGTGCCGACACCCAACACAAAAGCGATAGGAGCTGTAACAGCCATCAGCCAGATCGTTCCGACAAAGGCGGATTTGATGCCGGCGTCTTCCGCTCTGCGGGATGCGTAGCTCGTCATGAAATTCCAGTCTAAAGAGCCGGCTCCTTGCATGGTGATTCGAACAAGCAAAACAGCCAAGGCTAACAGTGCAAGACTAGTACCTAGCACAAAAATCCATTTGAAAACCATATTCGACACGAGTCGTTTGGAAATTCGGTTTTTGACTTGATTGATATTGATTAATTGCATATTAATAAACCTCCCTGAATCTGCGGGAAATATAGTAGGCTACTAAGTTCATGAGAAGCGTAAAGACGAACAATGTCATGCCGACCGCATAGATGCTGTAGTATTCAGTTGTTCCATAACCGGCATCTCCGAGAGAGATTTGCACGATATAAGCCGTCATCGTTTGGATGGCGCTCGTGATGTCGATTGCAGAAGTTGGGTTCGCACCGCCAGCAACTGTTACGATCATCGTTTCCCCGATTGCGCGGGAAATGGCCAATACGATGGAAGCGATGATTCCTGACAGGGCTGCCGGGAACACAACTTTCAATGCAACTTCGAGTTTTGTCGCTCCCATGGCCAACGCGCCTTCCCGAATGGAGTTCGGAACGGCACTCATCGCGTCTTCCGACAAAGATGCAATCATCGGGATGATCATGATTCCGACAACGATTCCGGGGCTCAGAGCATTATAAATCGACAAACCGGGAATTATATTTTGAAGCAAAGGTGTAACAAACGTAAGGGCAAAAAAGCCGTAAACAATTGTCGGGACCCCTGCAAGTACTTCCAAAATTGGTTTAATGATTCTGCGAGTCCGATCGGATGCATATTCGCTCAAGAAAATAGCGGCAGCCAAACCGAGTGGAAGCGCGACAAGAATTGCAATCACTGCAATGGTTAAAGTGCCCATGATCAATGGGCGAATTCCGAAGCTTGGATTGCTGTGCATCGGGTACCAATCAGGACTGGTGAAGAATTCTACGATTGATACTTGTGTGAAAAAGTTAAATGTTTCAAAAATCAGCGTAAATACAATTCCGAACGTAGTCAGAACCGACACGATCGCACATAATAACAGGAATTTCGGCATGACTTTCTCGGTTATATTTCCAAGATTTCGTTTGGAAGCTTTGTTGTCTTGGATCATTTGCCGTACTGTTTTTTGATTATTCATTGGTGAAACCCCTCCCGACACCTACAGATGGAAAGGCAAGATGGAATTTTCCATCTTACCTTTTGAAAATTTATTTAGTTTCCTGCAGCTTCTTCAATTAATTGCGTGTTGTTGTCGTAATTTTCCTGTGGAAGGTTGATATAACCAACTTCAAGCGCGAGATCTCCGACCACTTCGTTCATGAAGGTGACGTAATCGTATACTTCCGGGCGGCTCAATGATTCTTTGTTCACGTATGTGAAGACGGGGCGTGAAAGTGGTGCGTATTCTCCGTTGTTGATTGTTTCTTCAGTCGGCTCGACTGGTCCATCTCCGCCATCAATCGGTACGATTTTCAACGAGTCCTGGTTTTCGATGTAGTAGGCATATCCGAAGAATCCTGTAGCATTCGGGCTGCCTGCAATTCCATTGACCAAAACGTTATCATCTTCTGAGAGTTGTGCATCTCTTCGGACATCGTCATCTTCAAGGATTACTTCGCCCCAATAATCAAACGTGCCGGAATCTGTTCCGGGTGCGAAAAACTCAATTTCTTCATCCGGCCATTCAGGGCGGACGTCCGACCATAATTCTACCGATTCGTCTGTCCACATCATCTTCAATTCTTCAACAGTAAAGTGATCTACCCAATCATTGTCCGGGTGTACGAGGACCGAGAGACCGTCCTTGGCTAGTTCCAGTTCAATGTATTCCACTCCATTTTCTGCTGCGATGCTGGCTTCTTCTTCTTGGATGTGTCGTGAAGCATTGCTGAGATCCGTTTCTCCTTCAACAAAGCGTTTAAATCCTCCGCCTGTTCCTGAGACGCCTACCGGGGCCTGAACATCTGGCTGTTCAGCTGTATACTCTTCCGAAACAGCTTCCAAAATCGGGAATACAGTAGATGAACCGTCGATTGCGACTTGTCCGGATAATGTTTCTTCGCCTTCTCCTGAAGTTTCGCCTGATCCGTTTTCATTGTCTGCCCCGCCGCATGCTGCAAGAGCTAGTGCACTGGCACCTATAAGTGTTGTTAACATGAAGAATTTACCTTGCTTCATCAATGTGGACCTCCTATAAATAAGTTATTTCCTACAAGAACAACATTAACAGCGCATTGTAAAGCTGATATGCGGGAATTGTAAAGATAGTGTAAAGCTTTGTGATGAAGCACTATAGTCTAAAATGTTCGGCTGAAATGGGCCTCAACAGCATAATTCTTTATTATCTGAATATTGAATTATCTTTGAAAAGGGTGTATTATGAGGATGTTTAAGCAAATGAAAGGGATTGCTAGCCAGTCGGATTACATTAGAGAAAAGGAGGAATAAGCAGTGACCAAGTTCGAGGAAAAGCAACCGGCCGTCTCAGTGGACAAGCTGATGTGGATGTACGAGCAGATGGTCAAGATCCGTTATTATGAAGATCAAATGGTGGAGGTGTATTCGGAAGGGAAAACGCCGGTATTCAATATCGGAGCGGGACCTGTGCCCGGGGAAATGCATTTGGCTACGGGCCAGGAGCCTGCAGCAGCAGGAATCATAGTGCATTTGACGAAGGATGACACGGTGACAGCACCCCACCGGCCGCATCATCACGCAATCGCAAAAGGTGTTGATCTGAAGAGGATGACGGCCGAGATTTTTGGCAAGGAATCCGGACTCGGAAAAGGCAAAGGCGGACATATGCATCTGTTTGATCCCAAAGTGAAATTCTCATGCGGCGGCATCGTAGCCGCAGGGATTCCGCATGCCGTCGGAGCGGCTATGGCGAACAAGATGAGAGGAAAAGACTGGGTTGCAGTGGCCTTTATCGGAGAAGGAGCGGCGAATGCAGGCGCATTCCATGAATCACTCAATCTGGCCGCCCTTTGGAATTTGCCCCTCATTGTTGTCGTAGAAGATAATTCATATGGCATATCGGTGCCGAAATCGGCGTCGACTTCGGTTGAATCGAACGACTTGCGCGCGTCAGCGTACGGTGTTGCGGGTGCTTATGTCAAAGACAATGACCCGATCGCCATGTACAAAGTAGCCGAAGAAGCGGTCAACCGCGCACGCAATGGCCAGGGCCCGACGATCATTGAGATTCAGACTTACCGTTTTCTCGGCCATTTCCAGGGAGATCCGGAATTGTACCGGGACAAGGAAGAAGTGCCGGGGCTCCGGTCGCGCGATCCGATCGATAAGCTGCGCCAGCAATTGACCGATTCCGAACAAGTGAGTGAAAAGGAACTGGAGGAAGTCGAAGCCCGCGCGAAGCAAGAAGTGGATGAAGCCTATCAATTTGCAAGAGACAGTGATTATCCGTTGCCTGAAGCGGCCCTTGAGGACCTTTTTACATCTTAAATGAGGAAAGGAGCCTATCCGAAATGGAGACAGCGAAAAAAAGAATGCTGACGGGCAATAAAGCGATGGCCGAGGCGATTGCCCAGGAGATGGAGAACGATCAAAATGTATTTGTACTCGGTGAAGACATCGGAAAATATGGTGGGATTTTCGGCTCGACGCAAGGCTTGATAGAAAAATTCGGACCGGAGCGTGTGTTGGATACACCGATTTCCGAGACTGCATTTATCGGCGCTGCGATCGGAGCAGCCGCAGAAGGTATGCGGCCGATCACTGAGTTGATGTTCGTCGATTTCTTTGGTGTATGCATGGACCAAATCTACAATCATATGGCGAAGATTCCGTATATGTCGGGTGGCAATGTTCGGCTGCCAATGGTGCTCATGACCGCGGTCGGCGGTGGGTACCGAGACGCCGCGCAGCATTCGCAAACTCTGTATGCGACGTTTGCCCATATGCCGGGGATGAAAGTGGTCGCCCCAAGCACGCCTTATGACTTGAAAGGCATGATGACGTCTGCGATCCGCGACGACAATCCGGTCGTCTTTATGTTCCATAAATCCCTGCAAGGGCTCGGATGGATGGATCAGCTCGATTATTCGGTTGGTCACGTACCGGAAGAGTCGTATACGGTACCGCTTGATAAAGCGAACGTTATGCGGGAAGGGAAGGATGTTACAATCGTCGGCATCCAGATGATGGCGCATCATGCGATGGAAGCCGCAAAGCGTCTTGCAGAAGAGGGCATCGAAGCGGAAGTCATCGATCTGCGCTCGCTTGCACCAATTGACAAAGACACGATTATCAAGTCGGTAAAGAAAACGCATCGGTTGCTCGTGGTGGATGAAGATTACCGCTCCTATGGCATGACGGCAGAAGTCGCCGCGATCGTCTCGGAAGAAGCGCTTTATGAACTCGAAGCGCCGATCCGGCGTTTGGCTGTCCCGGATGTACCGATTCCGTACAGTGCCGTTCTTGAGGATTTCGTAATTCCCGGACCGGAGCGGATTGTTGAGCAAGTCAAACAGATGATGGAAGAAGGCTGAGGTGAGCAGATGCAGGAAGTGATATTGCCGAAACTGTCCGAAGACACTGAGGAAAGCCTGGTCGTCTTATGGTTTGTTTCAGAAGGAGATTACGTGGATGAAGGTACTGTGCTGTGCGAAGTGCAGACAGAAAAAGCGGTATCGGAAATCCGTGCGGAAGAGAGCGGAACGGTGAAAAAGATTCACGTGAAACGTGGCGAGTCCGCGAAAGCCGGAACCCCGCTTGCCGTGATCGACCCTGCAGGAGAAGCGCCGGCGAAAACGGAGTCAAGTGCATCGGCAGCAGGCAATGATGCGCCGGATGCTTCAACGGCCGAGTCCCAGGAGGCCTTCACTCGCGCCTCCCCTAGGCTCCGCCGTCTGGCAAAAGAGCTTGGCGTCAAGTTGGAAGATGTGAAGGGCACCGGCCGCGACGGCGCCATCACCGAACAGGATATTCGTGATGAGTCGGGGTTGTGAATAATACCCAGGAAAGGCAATGCCGAAGAATATCGGCATTGCCTTTCGTTATGCTTCATTAAATGTATCGAAAAGATAAAAGGCCTACATCGGATTTTCCCCATACACTTCCCATATCTTCGGGAACATTTTCTGCAAGCCTTCCTCATCGTCTTCCTCCCAGTCCAAATCGATCTCCCTGTCATAAGTTTCTGGGATCAATTGATCGTACAACCTCAAATATTCGTCAAAATCCTGCCCGGTCTTTTCTTCGTATGCGTCAGCAGCGACTGATAAAAATTCTTCCAGTTGCGGGATTTCCTCCTGCTCTTCCAAGGTCTTGAAAAGGGGAAGGAGTGTCTCCGGATCTTTGATGGCAGCATTATAATCGTCTTTTCCGAGATAAAGGAGCCATGCACGGAAATAGTCAAAGCAATCATCCGAGCATCCGCCCATCACGATGTAGGCCGCAGCCCATAAATCGGATGTATAGGAAGCGGCATAATGCTTGTTCAGAATGGCATCAAAAGTAATGATATCGATGATGGGTTTTTTCGCCAAATGTGCGGTCAGCCACTCCATCTGTTCATCACAATCATCCCCATGTTCCTTGCATTGATCCAACATCAGCCAGAAATATTCTTCTGTCATCATGCTTTCTTGTATGACTTGGTCGGAATGTTCTGCCGGTTTATATCCCTTTTTCAATTTCGATCCAATTAATCGGTGCGCTTCTTTTAAACACGCTTCTGGAGAAGGGAAATCTTTTGTTGTTACTGAGCCGGCACTGCCTATTCTTCCATAAGTTACAATATAGGAGTTTTCTGCTACAGAAATTTTCCAGAATTTATTTGATATCTCGCTTTTAAAAATCAATAAGGCCTCCATTGATCTATCTCCTCATATAGTTATTTCAGATTCTCATTAGGTGTAATTGTAAGAGTTTCCTTGAAATATTGCTACAGGATTTTTTAATGCGCTTATGAAGTGTCTTATAGCATAGTTTACGTCCTGTGCCCAAATCGTTTAGAATGGGTGCTAGTAGGGGTTCAGCGATGATCCCGACAGTTGGAGGGGCCACTTGAACATGATGCTGAAAAAATTCAAAGAAATGACAAGCAAACAAATCTGGCTGTACGCCATCCTCTTCTTTTGTTTTGCCGGATCGCTTGTATTTGTCTACAATAATCATTCGTTTTATGACCGTCCGATCGCCGAGGTCGTAGAAGCGACGCTGGTGGATACGTCGGAAACGATCGATATGCATAATAATGAAGACATTCTTTTCACGCAGCATCTCATTGCCCGATTAAAAAATGGGGAAGAACAAGGGCAGCTCATCGAACTGACGAACGAATACACGTTATCGGGTGCCTTCGATAACGAGTTCCGACCCGGAAACGAAGTGTTTGTTTCAATAGAAGAAGAACCAGCAGAAAGCGGGAGCTTAACCGGTTTAATTGAAGACGTGAAACGTGACACATATCTCATGATTGTCACGTGGGTATTCATCTTCACACTGCTGATCATCGGAAGAAAACAAGGCATGTTTTCCGTTGTCAGTTTGGCGCTGAATGCAGTCATATTATCTTACGCCTTGGACGTTTACTTGAATACTTCAGGAGTCAGCCTCCTATTTGTCTCAGGCATCAGCGTTGTGCTGTTCACCGTCACTTCGCTGTTGCTCGTGAACGGCTTTAACGAAAAAACCTACGCGGCCATTGTGGCCACGTTGCTGGGAACCTTTGTTGCCCTGCTGATTGCTTATTTGGCAATGGTTGTCACTGCTGAAGAAGGGCTGCGTTACGAGGAAATGGGGTTCCTGTCCCGGCCGCCTCAAGTGGTTTTCCTGGCAGGCTTGTTCATCGGTTCCTTGGGAGCTGTAATGGACGTGGCGATTACGATGAGTGCGTCGATTTTTAGCCTATATGAAAAAAACAACAACATCTCGGCAAAAGCGCTGAAAAACTCGGGAATGGAAATCGGAAAAGACATCATGGGGACGATGACGAACATTTTGTTTTTCGCCTATATCAGTGGATCGATTCCGATGCTGATTCTTTATCTGACAAACAGTACGCCGCTCATGTTCACTCTGTCCATGACCCTATCTTTGGAAATGGCGCGGGCTCTTGCCGGGGGCATCGGAATTGTTTTGGCGATTCCGATCGGGTTGTATACGACCCTGTTTTTTGTTAATCGAAAGAGGGCGAGAGTATGAACACAGTCACGCTGCTGGCAATTATTTTGTTTCTATCGATGGCTGTAATCGGAAAAGGAAAAGGCGTAAGGTCTTTCGTTGCATTGTTCTTGAACTTCGCTGTGTTGTTTTTCGCGATTCTTTTGATGATGAACCCCTCAGCTGACCCCATCCTCCTGACAATCATTGCGGGGACGGTCATCAGTTGCATCACGCTTTTTTACATCAACGGCATCAATACGACCACCATCACCTCATTCATTTCCACAGTCATCACGATGGTCATCTTGATCTTTTTTATTTTAATCGTTACAGACGCTGCCATGATTCAAGGGTTCAGTGAAGAAGAATTTGAAGTGCTTTATCTATTCTCCATGTACATCGGTGTGGACTTTTTGAAAATAGCCGCATCGGTGACCATTATGGCTACTATTGGGGCGATCGTGGATCTTACCATTTCCATAGCGTCCCCGATGCGTGAAATTCAATTGAACAACCCCTCCATCAGCCGAAAAGATCTTTACCTATCCGGCATGAGCATTGGCAGGGATATCCTGGGAACCAGCACAAATACGCTGTTTTTCGCTTTTTTCGGAGGCTATCTGGCCTTGTTGATCTGGTTTAAAGATCTAACCTATTCCCTTGGGGAAATCGTCAATTCGAAAGTGTTCGCTGAATCGATGTTGACGATTTTGATGGCCGGTATCGGCATAGCGCTCGCGATTCCGATTACGGCTACCGTTACTGCTTACTTTTTAGTGAGAGAGCGAGAAAAGAAAGGTCAAAACGAAAATACTTGACTGTTTTTTCGTTTTCCTCTATTGTTAAAGACGCGATGAGCTCGTTTGCGTAAGACGAACAAGTACTCCTTCGGGAAACACGTTGTGGAACGTGACTTGGACGCCGCAAATATCAAAAAAACCCTGCCTTTTGGCAGGGTTTTTTTTAG
>DATHVY010000171.1:0-6975 GCA_035461045.1 Planococcus sp. (in: firmicutes) | reverse complement strand
AAAAAGCCGCTTCCTTTTGGAAGCGGCTCAATTTTAATCTTTTTTATATTCCACACGGTAAACATCGTGCCGGCGGTCTTTTAATTGTTTGACCGTTCCATTTTGCCGTTGGCGGCGCAAAATCTCCAGATCGACATCTCCAATCAGTACCATTTCCAAGTTGGGGTTTGTTTCCCCGACAATGCCATCACGTGCATATTCAAAATCGGATGGTGCGAAAATAGCGGACTGGGCATATTGAATGTCCATGTTTTCTGTTTGTGGCAAGTTTCCGACGGTTCCGGAAATGACGGTATAAATTTGATTTTCCACAGCCCGTGCCTGCGCACAATAGCGAACCCGTAGGTAGCCTTGGCGATCTTCTGTACAGAATGGGGAGAAGATGATATTCGCGCCCATATCTGTCGCAATTCGAGCCAGCTCAGGAAACTCGATGTCATAGCAAATCTGGATTGCGATTTTTCCGCAGTCCGTATCGAATACGCGCACGGAATCTCCTGCTGAGATCCCCCACCATTTCCGTTCGTTCGGCGTGATGTGGATTTTATACTGTTTATCGATGGACCCATCGCGGCGGAAAAGATACGCAATGTTGTAAATTTCGTCGTCTTCTTCTTTGACGAAATGAGACCCGCCGATAATGTTGATGTTGTAGCGCACAGCAAGATCCGTGAACAATTCAATATACTGAGGCGTATACTCCGTCAACTTACGGACTGCCTGGCTCGGTGATGGTTCGTTCAGGAACGACATCAACTGAGTCGTGAAGATTTCCGGGAATACAACAAAATCCGAATGAGCATCTGAAGCCACGTCGACAAAATACTCTACCTGGTTGGCGAGATCATCGAACGATTCGATGGCGCGCATCAAATACTGCACTACGCATATCCGTACCGGCAAGCTCGTTTTGAAATGCCGCTTGGAAATCGGTTTGTAATCAACGTTGTTCCATTCCATCAACGTCGCGTATTTCCCTGATGCCGTATCATCCTGAAGATAATTCGGATTGATGCGCATCAGTTGGAAGCCGTTCATCAATTGGAACGTCAGCACTGGATCGTAAACCTTATGGCGGGAAACCGCATCCACGTACTCCCGTGGTGACATCTCATCTGCGTGTTTATGATAGTTCGGAATGCGTCCACCGATAATAATGGATTTCAAGTTTAGTTCACGCGCCAACTCCTTGCGCGCTTCATACAGCCGTTGTCCAACTTGCATGCGGCGATATGCCGGGTCCACCATCACTTCGATGCCGTACATATTATAGCCATCTTGGTTGTGGTTGGTAATATAACCGCCATCGGTCACATCGTCCCATGTATGGCGGTCGTCATATTCATCAAAATTTATTAACAGGCTCGAACACGAACCGATTACTTTACCGTCAAGTTCAGCGACCAACTGGCCTTGTGGGAAAACCCCCAAATGGCTTCTCAGTTGTTCTTCTTTCCACGGATCCATGCCGGGAAAGCACAGTTTCTGCATTTCCAGAATGGCTTCTATATCAGTGTAAGCCGTTTCGCGGATAATCATGCTTTTTTCGAAATGCGATAAATCAAATTGTTCTGCCACTCTAGCCACTCCTTCACAAAAGTTTCAAACTTTATTATAGCCCAAAGAGCCAAGGGTTGATATTATTTTACTTGTAAACCGGAAAGAATTATAATTCAAAAGAAGCAACTGAGGAAATGAGGAACCCGTAATATGACCAAGCGTCAGGAAAACATTTTGCTTTCAATGTGGACTGTGGCTCTGGGGGCGACCCTGGGCTCACTTTATTTTTCTGAAGTCCGCGGATTTTTGCCGTGTGAGCTCTGCTGGATCCAACGGATTTTCATGTACCCACTGGTTCTCATCATCGGCATTGCCTATATCCAAAAGAACGCGAAAATCGCAGCAACCACCTTGGTTTTTGCTGCGATTGGCGGGAGTATCTCCCTTTACCACTACGGCATCCAAAAGCTGAGCTTTCTGGCGGAGTCGGCCCCTTCCTGCGGACAAGTGCCTTGTACAGGCCAATACATCAATTATTTCGGATTCATCACCATCCCATTTTTAGCGCTGATCGCATTCATCATTATCGCAGGCTTGAGCTTTTATTTATGGAAAACGTTAAAGGAGGAACAATGACTTGAAGAAATTATTTATTATCGGCGGTGTTTTCATTGCCATATTCGCTTTGATTGTGCTCTTGAACAGCCAGGCGAACAGTGATAAGCTTGCCAATAACCCATATGACACCGATAACCTCAACCAGGCGACCATCGACCAGCTGGGTGACGAGAATTATCAGAATATCGTCTTGCCGGAAGAGCTGGATCAGCAAATCTCCAGCGGCGAGCCGACAACCGTCTACTTTTTCTCCCCGACTTGTCAGTTCTGCGTGGAAACCACTCCCGTCCTGATGCCGGTAGCTGACGATATGGACGTTGACGTTCTCCAATACAACCTGTTGGAATATGAACAGGGCTGGCAGATGTATAACCTGGAGTCCACGCCAACACTTGTCCATTACGAAGACGGCCAAGAAGTGGCACGCTGGGTAGGCGCACAGCCGAAAGAAAACATCGAACTATTTTTCAACGAAGTTGTATTACAATAAATGATCAGGGGCATGTGCACTGCGCATGCCCCTTTTATATGGAGGAATTTGAATGAGCTGGAATTACGAAATCAAAGACGACGGCATGACCGTCGAAGAACTGTTAAGAACTGAATGGGGCCTTGGAAAGAAAGTGGTCCACGAAATGCGCATGGCTAAAAGTGTCATCAACGATAAATTCCAGCCCGTCATCTGGAAAGAACCATTGCCAAAAGGAACCGTGCTGCATTTTGATCTGCCAAAAGCCGATTCCCCTTATGAACCGAACCACGACATTGAACTTCCCGTGCTGTTCGAAGATGATCATTTCATCGTCGCCCGTAAACCGAAAGGCATGAAGACGCACCCCAATGAAGTCGGCCAGACCGATACCTTCATCAATGCCGTAATCGGCCACATCATCCGCGGCGGCGGATCTTACGGAGAACACGTCCACCGCCTGGACCAGGGAACTTCCGGTCTGCTGATGGTCGCCAAACACCAAGTCGCCAAAAACGTCCTGGACCGCATGCTTGAACAAAAACAGCTGGTCCGTGATTACGAAGCAGTCGTCAACGGCAAAGTGCACAATAAATCCGGCACCATCGATTTCGCACTCGGCCGCGACCGCCATCACCCGACGCGCCGTATGGTCTCACAAACAGGCCAAAGCGCTGTCACCCATTACCGGGTCCTCAAGCAGATGGACGGTAAAACGTTGCTGCATTTAACATTGGAAACCGGTCGCACGCACCAGATCCGCGCTCACATGGCTCACATCGGCCACCCGATCATCGGTG
The DNA here is from genome assembly GCA_035461045.1 of Planococcus sp. (in: firmicutes). Classification (GTDB taxonomy): domain Bacteria; phylum Bacillota; class Bacilli; order Bacillales_A; family Planococcaceae; genus Planococcus. The sequence continues at coordinate 3,588 of DATHVY010000171.1, read as the reverse complement.
ACGAATTATACGATGGCCCATCGACGCAGGACGGCGCCTACCACCTACACGCGTTTCGCATGTCTTTCCTTCACCCGTTTACAGGTGAGAAAGTTGTTGTGGAAGACACTGCGAGATAATAATGAATTCGAAAACGCCCGATCAGCTGATCGGGCGTTTTTTTTCGCATGAAAACAGAAGCGTCACCCGGTTTCCGGCCCGAATAAGAGCCATTCAACCCGATAAAGAATAAAAAAATGAAGCTTTTTGACCCAATGGTTGGGGTTCATTCAGCTGGCAAGCCATAAAAACAGACAGGCCATTAGTGGCCTGTCTGCACTTTCAAACATTATTGAAGACCTTATAAATTGATTGTGACGTCTCCGTTTTCACGTAAATCGGCAATCAATGTTTGAGCTGCTTCATTTTCTTTTTGCATTTTCACTTGCTCTTCAAGTTCAGGTTTCAAATCTTCAAAAGATGGAAGTTCTTCTGCTGATTCCGATTGCTCCTGCTGAGCTTGGATTTGTTCATAAAGTTCTTGGAGTTCTTCATCTGTCACTTCGGTATTTCCTGTCTCTGCAGCAATCAGCTGATTGACTTTAACTTGCGTTTCCAACTGGGCCATCACTTCTTCTTCCGTCATTCCCTGCTCTTCCAAAGCTTCAAGGAATTGCTCTTTCGATTCAAGACCGTTTTGCTCCGCTAATAGGGTAACTTCCTCATCAATTTCTTCCTGTGAAGCTTCAAAGTCGCGATTGTCCGCTTCCTGGATTAACAGTTTCTGGCCAACCATGCTCTCTGCTACTTGGGCTTTCAACTCATCCTGGTCAACTTCTTGCCCCGACATTTGTGACTGCATGGCCGCTTGCTGGAACTGACCAGAATAGCTTACCTCAAACTCTTCTTTGAGAATTTCTTCACCATTCACTTCTGCAACCACTTCAGGGATGCCTTCTAAATCCGGCTCCGGCATTGCCGGTTGTTCGGCACCTTCTTCAGTTCCTCCAGCAGCTTCTTCCTGTGCTGCCGGTTCTTCAGTGCCAGCTGATTCATCGGCACCGCCGCATGCAGCCAAAACGATTACGGATACTCCAAGAGATAAACTTAAAAACCATTTTTTAATCAAACTTCATTCTCCTTTAATTCATAATGTCCGTTAGTTTAGCATACCTATTTAAGAAGTACACTCATAACCATTACTAAAGGTTTGCACATGACAAGGGGATTTTTGATTCGAACACAAAATCGCCATTTAATCTGACTGTTGATCGGCGTTCAAGTTAAGGAACTCACTGCCATTAAGTTTCCTTGAGACACTGGCTGCAATGTTTAACGATAAGCACAATTGCATACACTAAAAAAAGTAACCCTTCTCTCCTTTGCAGGATAGGAAATGGTTACTCTCAAGCTCAATCTGTTCAAAAGCCTACTTCCATATTTTCTCTTATCCCTGCTGCCCTCTCCTTAAGCTGCTCTTCCATATCATCCAGCCAATCCACGCATTTCCCTTGTATCCACGGAAATGGATGATAATACAATGGACGGGTTTTATGAGCTACGCCGTAGACATCGCCCAGTTCCCATAATAAAGGGAATGCCTTTTCCGCAGCGGGGATGATTGCCGATTTGGTTCCCCATCCTGCGATGACCGCATCGGTTTCCTCCAAACGATCCAATAGTTCATTGCAACGCTCAATTGAAAAGATACTGTGGCGGCTGTCCCCCTGAATCTTCATAAACTCTTGCTTTTCTTTATACTCTTCAAATTTCCCAGTCCTCAGATCCGTGAGATTAATGACCTGTACAGCATTCCAATTCATCCGCTCCATCAGGCGCATCAGCTGGTACAACGTATTATCGGGGGTTGCGGGTAAAAGCGGCAGCTGACCAATTGCTCCGGATAATAATGGTATCGAATCTTCACCGGCCACTGGCAGCGATTTCCCGGGATTCAACAGCACAAACAAAGCATCGGCTTCTCCCTGTAAGGAGCCAATTCTGCGGATAACAGCAAGACTTCGGCAGATTTGAACTTCCCCTCGCACATCCAACTTGTAAAAAGACCCCTCGGTTTGAAATACTCTTTCCAATTCCTTTCTTGATTGAAACATACAAGTCCTCCTTCGATTTTTAGTTGCTTAATTGAAGAGGCTTCCACTAAATGAGCGGCAAAGGGACCCGCCATTCCATAAATTTTTATAATCCGATCATACCAAAAAGAACGTATGTTTGCAATAAAAGAATGGAATATTCAGTTTCCATAAAATAAAAAGCTCTCTTGAGAAAGAGGGCTTTTTGGTTTTCATTAGTATAGAAGGAATTATTGCAGGTTTTTCAGAACTTTCGACAAAGGATAGATTCCAAGGCTCTGGATGACCAAAGACAATAGAATCGCGGCAAAAGTCAACGACACCAAAATCTGTTCGCTGCCGGAAGCCGTTTCTTCAAGCCAAAGCAGCAACGCCACCGACATTGCGCCTTTTATGCCTGACCAGGCGGTTAAGGTAATGGTTGAAAAGTCATTTTTGAATTCCCGCCGCCATTTAGGGACACCATAAATAAATGCAGCTATGACGATAAAACGGATGATGATAGCGAGCAGGAATATTACAATCGCAAACCCCCACTCTGAAAATGCCAGATACTGAGCTCCGCGGATGCCGATCAGAAGAAACAGCACTGCCAGCAATACCGGCGTGACGATATCCCAAAAACCATCAAGCGATTCTTTAAGATTATCCTCCTTAATGTCCTTGCTCATTTCGTGGGACACAAAAATGCCAGCGGCTACAGTTGCCAAGACCCCTGAAAACCCGATGGCTTCACTGATATAAAAGCCCCCGTATGCACCAACAATACTCAGCATGACCTGATATTTTTTATCCTGCATGAATCGGATCGTTTTCCTCATCAGCCAGCCAATCGCAATGCCAATCACTATTCCGCCTATCGAAACCAAAAGAAGCTCCGAAATGAAGTTACCAACAGAAAAACTTCCCCCTGTTTGGTACATTGTCAGGAAAACGGTGAAAAAGACGATGCTAGTGCCATCATTGATCATCGACTCCCCTTCCACCATGTCTACAATTTGCTCTGCGCCGGTGCTTTCTTGCAGGATTGCAGTGACCGACGCCGGATCGGTAGGTGCAAAAATGGCAGCCAACAGAAAAGATGCAGTAATTGTCAGCATGGTAAAGAACGTTCCCGCCAGGTAAATGGACAGACCCAGCAGGACGACGGTAGCAATCATGCCAATTGTACTTAAAGTGAGAATGATGCCGATATTTTCCCTTAACCGTTTCAGGGGAAACTGGTAAGCGGACGTAAAAAGGATGGCCGGGAGAAAGACGTTGAAAATAATATCTTTCGATATATTGAAATCCTCGAAATAAGGAATAAAAGACAAGCCCAATCCAATCAAAACCAGCACAACAGGAACCGGGAAAAACTTCTTCTTGATATCGATCGTGTAAACGATATAACCGATAAATAATAGGATAAGCATTTGATGAGTGACCATCAAAACGACCTCCTCCGTATACCGCCATTTAATCGAACCACTTCTATTTGTAATATCCTATATATCGACAGTCCAAATTCCTTCAA
>DATHVY010000170.1:0-3893 GCA_035461045.1 Planococcus sp. (in: firmicutes) | reverse complement strand
CGATGCCCTGATCAACCAGTACGCGCCGATCACGCGCAACGTCATCGAACAGCTCGACAACTGCAAAGTCATTTCGCGTTACGGTGTCGGCTTTAACACGATCGACGTGGATGCCGCAACGGAAAAAGGCATCATCGTCGGTAATGTCACCGATTATTGCCTCGACGAAGTGTCCAACCACGCGATGGCGTTGCTGCTGTCGTTGGCGCGCAAAGTGACGCTCTTGAACAGCTCGGTGAAAAACGGCAATTGGGACTTTAAAGTGGCCGTGCCGATCCACCGGTTGCAGGGGCAGACGCTCGGCCTTGTCGGCTTCGGCAATATCCCGCAGACGGTTGCGCGGAAGGCGAAGGCGTTCGATTTGAACGTCATCGCCTACGATCCGTTTGTGGCCCCGGAAGTAGCGGCTGCACAAAACGTCGAACTCGTCACGCTTGAAGAATTGTGCCAGCGCTCCGACTTCCTTTCTGTCCATGTGCCGCTCAATGCGCAGACGGAAGGGATGATTAGCCGCAGCGAATTCGCTATGATGAAGAAAGAAGCCTTCATCATCAACACCGCTCGCGGACCGATCATCGATGAGCAGGCATTGATCGAAGCGCTGCAGGCAGGAGAAATTGCCGGCGCCGGCCTCGACGTGCTGGAAACCGAACCGATCGCCGCGGACAACCCGCTGCTGGCGATGGACAATGTCATTCTGAACCCGCATTCGGCGTTTTATTCCATCGAGGCCGAAACGGAACTTAAGCGCAAGGCAGCGGAAAACGTGGCCGATGTGCTGTCCGGCTATTACCCGACCTACCTGGTCAATCGAGGCGTTAAAGACAAAGTGCTATTGAAAGACAAGCTGTAAAATTAGAGGAGGAATTTTCATGGAGAAAACCGTATCGAAAGACATTACCGTCAACATTTCGGACAAGACGACAATCGTCGAAGTCAGCAAAGCAACACAGAAATACCAGTCGGAGATTTACCTGAAAAAATCAGTCAACGGCACGCCATACGAAATTAACCTGAAAAGTTTCCTCGGTCTGATCACGCTGCAATTGCGCAACGGCGACCAATTGAACATCCGCACAGTCGGTGATGATGCAGAAGAAGCGATGGCAGACGTCGTTTCTTATTTAAGCCAGGCATAAGGAGGCGTTTACAGTGGCAGAAAACCAGGACCTTTACAAAAAAGCCGCTGCTGAACAGGCAGTTGAATATGTGGAAGACGGCATGGTGCTTGGACTTGGTTCCGGCACGACCGTCTACTGGTTGCTGAAAAGGCTCGGCGAACTCGTTGACCAGGGCCTCAACATCAAAGGCATCCCGTCGTCACTCCGAACCGAAGGCTGGGCGAAGGAATTCGGCATTCCGCTGACCGATTTCTCCCAAGTCGAAACACTCGACCTCGCAATTGATGGAGCGGATGAAATCGACCCGGATTTCCAGCTGACCAAAGGCGGCGGCGGCTCGCTCGTCCGCGAGAAGCTCGTCAACGCGCACGCCAAACGGGTCATCATCATCGCGGATAGTTCGAAAATGGTCGATCGTCTCGGCAGTTTCCCGTTGCCGGTCGAAGTGCTGCAATTTGCTTGGCAGCGTACGGCAGACAAAATCGCAGCCCTCGGTGCCACACCGGTCTTGCGGGAGCGGGACGGCAAAGTGTTCGTGTCGAACAACGGCAATTACATCCTCGACTGCGCTTTCGGATCAATCGAGGATCCGCGCGCGCTGCACAACGAGCTCAAACTTCTACTCGGCGTCGTGGAAACCGGCCTGTTTATCGACATGACCGACAAAGTCATCCTGGCTGGGCCTGATGGGGCTCGGGTGATTAATAAAAAATAAGGTAGATCTTATTTTGAATCTATCTGCATGATAATAGAGCGCTCGTAAACTGTCTGAGGACATTTGCGGGCGTTCTTTTTTTATTTCCTTGCGAATCCTTAATATGGAATATGGTAATATTATGGAAAAGGAAAGAGGGGTTCACATTAAAACCAGAATTAATTTTCCATTTATCTATGTTGGGATAGAAGAGAATATCGTGTTAGTTTATCGAATCCAAACGGAGGAGTATGTCACGGGCGCGGATTTAATCGAGAGCGGCAATTTGGAGAGCTATGATGTGGAGTCCGAAGAAGATTTTGAGTCTTTTAATCATATAGAAAGAAAACCGGTGGAAGGCAGAAGCATATTTTTGAATCATCGTGATTTAGATAAGTTAGCGGAGGAGGTAAACGAACAGATTCAAAAACACCGTCAGAAAGCGAAGGGGGTAAATCAGACGAACACGGTTCATATTGTTACTTTGGAATCGACAGCAGGGTCGTTAAGAGTTGGCCTGGCGCGGCCAAAGACCGTCATCGGCTTTCCGGATGCCTTTTCCATTGGGCCCTTGTGGAATTTACCGGAAAAAGCAGGTCGTGACTTCCGCAGAGAATGGCTGTTTGACAACATTAATTTCGAGCAGGAGGAAACGGAATACGAGCGTAAATTCAAGAATGCTTTGCTCGAGATTGATGACGTAGCACCGGGTGTTCCTATCTACATCTGGTATGGAAACAATGGGGAAGAACAAACGGGTCTCAGGTTTTACCTTTGGCTGCTGCGGGATAAGCCCAATGAGATTTTCCTGATGAATACTGCGGACCTGTATGAGAAATACATTGCTGTGGAAGACGGATTCGCTTATTTCCATACAGGATTTTTGGATTCAAAAATAGTGAAACAATTCTTTGAGAATGAACAAAAGACTACGCCGGTAAATGAAGAAAAAAGAATCCATTTTCATAAAGAATGGATCGCCCTTGCTGAAACGAAGGATGTGCTGCGCATTTGGAGAAATGGCCAAATCCATGCGGTACCGGAGGATCATTACGACTCACTCATCACAGAAAAACTCGAACAGCGGCATCAAAAACAGGCAAACAAAGATTTCATCCTGACAGCACAACTAATCGGGGAAATCGTGGCAGAATGGGATGAGTTTGTGGATTACTTTTATTTGGAATATCGAATTCGTGAATTGCTGTATAACGGGACGTTAGAGATAAAGGGTGTACCCAAATCCATGAGGCATTACCGGATCAAACTTCGGGACAAACCGAAAACCTAGGAGGGAATAACAATGGGGAAAAAAGCGGAATTCATGCTGATTTTTATTTCCGGAATTATTGTGTACTTTGCAATTACAACTTTGGTGGCTCTTTAATAATTGTGTCGCTCCAAGGGAAGCGGAACGATGGCTGGATAAGGACGAGGAGGTTGACCATGAAAAATGAAAGCAATGTAAAAAAATAAACCGGGTGATTCTCGCCACCGTGTTATTGCTCGGGGTTGGCACAGCGATTTTCGCATTAGTCGACTTAATGAGCGCAGTAGATACTGCTTTTGGTGAAGAGGCACAATCGCGTATTGAATTTAGTTGGGGGTCATTTCAAGCTGGTATTTTGATTGCATTGGCCATCGTTTTGATTTTCTTGGTAATAGGTTGGAAACGAATCTTTCCTTTTAATGTCCCTCTTGCGATTATATTGTTTGGGTTTTATTATCAATTATTTTTTCTGATATTCACCGTGGGTTGGATTCGCTTGCAGGGGATGCTGGGTTTATTAGCAGCTTTACTGGTGGGGATAATTTTAATTGTAATTTATGCGATTTCCATTCTGAATAAGCACCGCAGGACAGAAAACCGGTGATTTATAGACAGGGACTTCAAACGAAGTTCCTTTTTGTATGAAACGATATCTTTTGCGCCTCTCTTTATAGGTATTCGGACAATTCTGTTTTCCGGGTAGGAATCGCCAGGGATCTTTGATAAAGTAGAAATATGGAAAAATTTAGTTTGGAGAAAATCGTTGAAAGGAGCGGGGAGAATGAAAAAAACGCGAAAAATGTCTCTC
>DATHVY010000169.1:0-2327 GCA_035461045.1 Planococcus sp. (in: firmicutes) | reverse complement strand
TTTTGCATCATTCATACCGTCCTTCTGTTTTCGTTAGCGGCATCAAGAAGGGCTGTATGTGAAGGACAACCCGTTAATCATACCCGATTTATTTTTCCTGCTAACTTTAGCAAAAGCTTGGTATGTTTAAAAGTGTCAATGTCGTATAAAACTTAGGGGTCAGTTTGAGGAGGAAGAAGGTCCTTCCTAATTTTCATGTAGTAACCTTTGTCGAAAACAGTGAGTATGTTAAATGCACTTGTTGAATTGAGTTCTAATTTCTTTCTGAGTTTGTAGATGGCAACGTCGGTTAAACGCTTGTTGGCACTGATACTGCCGAAAGTCCGTTGCAAGCTTGCCCATATCTCTTCCCGGCTTACTACTCGGTTCCGATGCTTAAAGAGATAGCAGAGGAAGTGGACTTCTCTTGGCGTGAGGTGGATTTCCAGGTCTTTTTTCAAGCACTTGGATTCTTTTGGATAGATCATAAAGTCGCCGATCTGGATGGATTCTTCCAGCGAATCGTCTTTGCCGGACAGGGTGATTCTCAGGTTGTGGTATAAATCGAATGCTTTTAAAACTCTCGCCTGCGATACCCTCGAGCTCATGTCAGGGCTGATCACCTCATCAGCTCCAGCTTCCAATGCAAGGACGGTATGTAATTCGTCGTCTTCTTTCAAAAAGACGATGAGGGGAGAGGAGCCCGCCATTGATTTTAAATATCGGATCAACGAGACAATCTCTTGTTTATTGAACTCAAACGAAAGACCAATTCCAAAAAACGTATGATCAAAGACCATTTGCTGCAACGAGATCTCATCGTGAATGTAGGAAAACTCATAACCTCGATTTTCTAAAATGGATTTTCCGGGAATTTCGATGCTGTCGGGAGAATCAATTATTAGTATTTTCTTCATAGTTATTCCACATCCTGGAATTTATTTAATCACAGATTGTAAGAAAAGAGCTCCCGTAAAGGCAGCTCTTTTCTTATTGCATCAGCATAGAAACTCAATCATTCAAGTCTACTTTTTTTCCTTTGATCATGTAAATCGTGTTTTCTGCAATATTCGTCACGTGGTCACCGGCGCGCTCCAAATAGCGGCACACCAGGGACAACTGCATCACTTGCTCAATTTTGGTAACGTCTCCTGAAACGATATTGATCAGTTCTGTAATGGACTCTTTATACAGCGCATCCACCTGATCATCGATCTTGGCTGCATCGAGTGCCATTCCGGCATCTTCCTGCTTATAGGCATCGATGGTTTTCGTTAACATTTCGTTGACCAACGTTGCCATTTGAGGAACATGGATAAGCGGTTTGACCAAGGGGGCTTGGCCGATCCGGTGGGTGGTTTTAGCGATATTCACCGCAAAATCAGCAATGCGCTCCACGTCATTTGAAATTTTTAAAGAAGCAATGATTTTGCGTAGATCGATCGCCAAGGGCTGTTCTTTTGCAATCAGCAGGATGGCTTTTTCGTTAATCCGTTCTTCGAAATCATTCACGCGTTTGTCATTGGCAATGATTTGGTCAGCCAAATCCATATCTTGGTTTTTCAGCGCTTCAATCGACAGGCTCAATGCTTCACGCGTCATCCCGGCCATTTGTTTTATATCTTCCCGCAAATCATTTAAGCTTTTTTCGAAGTTGCTTCTCATTGGCATAGTTGATTCTCCTCACTCAGTTTCGTATTAGCCAAAGCGGCCGGTGATGTAATCTTCTGTTCGTTTATCGGAAGGGTTCGAGAATAACGTATCTGTTTCATCCATTTCAATGACTTCACCGTTCAGGAAAAAGGCGGTGCGGTCGGATATGCGGGCAGCTTGTTGCATATTATGTGTCACGATGACGATCGTGTAATCTTTTTTTAGTTCCCGAACGAGTTCTTCCACTTTCAAAGTGGAAATTGGATCCAGGGCGGATGTAGGCTCGTCCATTAAAATAACATCCGGTTCAATTGCCAGGCAGCGGGCGATACAAACGCGCTGTTGTTGTCCCCCTGAAAGGCCGTACGCATTTTCATGAAGGCGGTCTTTCACTTCATCCCAAATGGCCGCACCTCTCAAGCTTTTCTCCACGATCTTATCGAGGTCCTGTTTTTTCTTGATGCCGTGGATGCGGGGACCATATGCTACGTTCTCGTAGATGGATTTTGGAAAAGGATTCGGCTTTTGAAACACCATGCCGACCCGGGTCCGAAGTTCTTCCACTAAATACTTTGAATCGAAAATGCCTTGATCCCCGTAATTGATATTGCCGGATGTTTTCACGGAAGGAACCAATTCGACCATGCGGTTCAAGGTTTTGATGAACGTAGATTTACCACATCCGGAAGGGCCGA
>DATHVY010000168.1:0-2251 GCA_035461045.1 Planococcus sp. (in: firmicutes) | reverse complement strand
GGGACCCTTGCGAGCAATACTTCTCTCGGAGGCCTGACCCCTTCTTTCCTTTTTTGAAGAACTAAAATGCCCTTGGCATGTGTTTCGTTCTTAAACAGGTTCTCCGGCAGTTCCATCACCGCTTGGATGTGCGCAGTTTTCTTCAAATAATCATGCAGCTGACCGGCCAATGGAGATTCGAATAAGGCTTTCGGAACGATGAAAAATAGGAATCCACCTTCCTTTGTATGCTTCAGCGATTGTTCGATAAACAGATGATGCGCATATGACATGCCTTCTTCTGCCTGCAATTCAAAAGTGGCTGCATTTTCCTCATCCGCATAAAAACCGACCGGCAGATCTGAAACAACCGCATCCACTGGATCGATTAGGAGCGGTTGAAGAGCATCCTGCAAATACAGTGTTACTGGCTGTTCGACCAGATTGCCAATATTGGAAGCCAATCGGATCAACAAATCATCCAGCTCGACTCCGGCGCCCGTTATCTGGCCGTCCAAATAGTTCATGACCGTAAACAGCAGGTTTCCGGTTCCGACAGCCGGGTCCAATACGGTCGCTTGCTTGTCTTTTACGAACAGTTCCACCAAATAACCGACCAACAGTCCAAGCGCATCCGGGGTCATTTGATGATGCGGCTGCACATGTTCTTTCATGCCTTTGAGAACTGCAAGCTGAATCGCTTTACGGATATCTTCTTTGCCATTTGCTTGTTCCGGCTGGATGATTCCATCAAGCCAGTTCTCAGTTGTGACGAGTAAGCTCTCCAAATAGGAAAGTCCTTGTTCTTGTTGAATTTCCGTAGTCCGATTATCGATTGTCGTAAATATTTTTTCCATGGATGAATTCATTTAATCTCAGTCCTCAATAAGGAAACCCACTCAAGTGAGTGGGTTCCGGTATTAGTTTGTCAGTTCTTTTACTGCTTGAAGTGCTAGGTCGTAATCTGGATGATCTGTTCCTTCGGATACATATTCCACATATTTCACAGTGCCATTGCCATCCACTACGAAAATGGAGCGGGCCAATAACCGAAGTTCTTTCATAGATACTCCGTAAGCTTCTCCAAACGAAAGGTTGCGATGGTCTGACAAAGGAGTAATTGAATCTACCCCGTTAATTTCCACCCATCTTTTTTGAGCAAACGGCAAGTCTGCCGAGATGGTCAATACTTCCACATCGTCACCAAATGATGCCGCTTCTTCACTGAATCTCTTGGTCTGATCTGAACAAACTCCAGTGTCCAGAGATGGAACAACACTGATCAAGCGGGTCTTGCCTGTTGAGTTCTTTAGAGTCACCTCGGATAAATCATTAGCTAGAACTGTGAAATTCGGAGCCTGATCTCCTATTTTGACTTCGTTCCCCGGTAAAGTTACAGGGTTCTGTTTGAATGTGATTTGCACCAATACGAACGCCTCCTTCTCATATTCCTTCTATCTTACTAGAAGGCTTCGTTCTGTTGCAACTCAGACCCTTCCACTTTCTCTTTTTGCATCAATTTCACTTTTCTGTAAGATTGCTCGTGAACCACTGTTGTGTCCGCGATAAAGTCATGGATTCCCTGTTTGTTGCGGGTAAATCCCACAATCCAATAAAGCGGTGGAATGGTCACTGAGATAAAACGGCCGATCCATTCGCGAAACAGCAGGGCGCCCCAAGGCAGGTCGTCAGATTTCAATGAAACCACCCGTATGCCTAGAATCATCTTCCCGACTGTCTGCGACAGAAACTTGGTCATCAGAACAAAATACCCATAAAAAACAATCGCCGATATGATGGTATAAGGTGCATACCAAGGAATATTGCTTGTCGGCACGTCCAATAAAGCGAAAATCGGTTTGACCAGAATCGACACGACCGCCCATATTACCATCAGATCGATCAAGTATGCCCAAAACCTCACCCAAAATCCGGCAGGTTTTCTCTCATACAACAGGATCTCCCTATATTGAGAAGCGTCGGGACGACCAGTCAATTCCGGCTCTTTGGCATGAACTTCTTTATCCGTATGCTCCGTCATTATCGTCCCTCCTTATTTTTCACCATATAAATACATCATCCGCGGTGAGTTATAGTCCGACAATGCTTTCGACAGTAATTGATTTTCGATGCTATTGCCGAAAAACGAATTCATCTTCAATCCGAACATTGAACCGAAACCTCCGGACATTCCATACTCAAACACTTCTGGATTGGCCATGTCGAAATCTTCTTTAAGCGCTTCAACCACGTCTTCTTCATAACCGAAATC
>DATHVY010000167.1:0-3748 GCA_035461045.1 Planococcus sp. (in: firmicutes) | reverse complement strand
TGACGTATTTTTCCTGGAACTTTTCCTCAGAAGACAATAAGTAGATGACCCCTTCAATAAAACCGATGATTGCGGGGATGACGGTCCAGAAGAAAGCTAAATACAATAACCCCATCTTCCATCTTCCCAAATAAAACTTATGGGCTCCGAAATCTCCGAGAAAAATCCCCAGCAGCCCGGCTGCCAATTTGCTTTTCATGCCGATCATCCTTTCCGATTATGCTTACAATACCCCTTCCGGATTGAAGCTAATCAACGAAATCCGTTAAGATTGTGGAAAGGAAACCAAGAGGTGATCGAGAATTGAAAAAACCGGACGAGAGATTCGTCCGGTTCTGAAGGATCATTATGTTATGGAAGCGGTGTAGATGCCTTTGATGGTGGATGCCAACATAGCATTGAACTCATCTTCCGGCTGATCAGCACTCAAGCCTTCTGACAGGGCGCGGGAGAAGCTGGCAATCAGTCCTTCGTTTCGAGATAACCTCAAGTTGGCATCTTCTCGCTTGTACCCGCCGGAAAGAGCAACGACTCTCACTACTTTCGGATGGTCAATCAACTCTTTATAGAAATTATCGACTGTTGGAATCGATAATTTCAACATCACGCTTTGGTCATCACTTAAGACGTCCAAGTGTTTTAAGATCTCTTCTTTCAACAATTGTTCAATCTTTTCTTTGTCAGCACTGTTGATGTCGACTTCCGGTTCGAGAATCGGCATCAGGCCAGCAGCAAGAATCTGCTTTCCGATTTCAAACTGCTGGTCAACGATGCGTTTGATGCCTTCGGGGTTAGCTTCCTTGATGACCGAACGCATTTTGGTGCCGAATATATTGCGTTCCTTAGCTCGTTTGAGCGTGTCGTCCAAGTCTGAAATCAATTTCATCGATTGGACCCCGTCCGTTAAATCTTCCAATCCTTTGTCAACTTTCAGAAACGGGACAACGCCTTTTTGCTGCCATAAATAGTCTGCTGTATACTGGCCTTCGACTTTGCGATCCATGGTCTGTTCAAAAAGAATCGCACCAAGAATTGAATCAGAGTTGAAGGATGGTGCAGTCATGACACGTGACCGCATTTCATGGATCAGATCAAACATTTCCTCTTCGCTTGAATAGGCGTCTTCAGAAACGCCATAAGCTTTTAATGCTTTCGGTGTGCTGCCGCCGCTTTGGTCAAGTGCCGCGATAAATCCTTGACCATTCTTAATGAATTCCAGCTGTTCGTTATTCATATTCCCAACTCCTTCAATAGATTTTATTAGAGCGATGATAAAAATCATTTCACTGAATAGTTTAACAATATACTTTTTAAAGTACAAATAGTACAGGTAAATTCCAAAGATTAGATTTCGGAAGGGATTTTGCGTCTGCTTGTTTTCGCTTTAAAAGTCTTATCGATACAATGGAACCATGGATCATCAATGCGAAGTTCTTGATTCTGCGAACCTTAATACAGCAGGAGGGATGTTGTATTTATTTTAATTGCCATTATAGTATTGCTCATATATATCAGTCTCAATAGGGGTGTTTTGGAAATCATTAACCGTAAGACTAGAGAAAAAAGTGTAGCTTATGAGAATCCCAGATTGCTGACGTTTAGCTGGATTCCTGCCGGGTAAACATATGTTTCAAGAACACAACAAACTCAGGAGGCGTTGAAGCATGTCTAGAGTAGTAGGTTCATATAATACGGAACGTGAAGCTATCGAAGTGATTGAGGATTTAAAGAGACAGGGCTATTCGCCAGATGATGTATCGGTCATCAGCAAAGATAAAAGTGAGACAGAAAAAGTCACAGAGGAAACAGAAGTCCAAACAGCTGAAGGTGCAGCGACGGGCGCTGTCGCTGGGGGCGCTCTCGGAGGCCTTGGCGGGATATTGGCTGGAATTGGTGCTCTTGCAATTCCCGGAATCGGACCCATTGTCGCAGCCGGACCGATAGCCGCTGGTTTGGCCGGGGCGGCAGCTGGTGCTGGTGTCGGAGGGCTAACAGGTGCTCTGATTGGCATGGGTGTTCCGGAGGACGAAGCAAAAAACTACGAGACGGATTTCAATGACGGGAAAATTCTTGTTTTGGTCGAAGATGAAGGCAGCAAGGAAGCAACACCCGGAAACGAAAACATCGGGCGAAAAGGTCTTTTATAAAATGGGAAGCACCGTCAACCTCCAGGTTGACGGTGCTTTTTTGTGAGCTTGAATTACCGGGAAAAGTCGAAAGTTACACCCGTCAGTTCTTCCGAAACCGTCCAAAGTCTTTTGGAAACGTCATCATCGCCTGCAACAGCGTGCGGCGTATCAATTGCTGGCTTGCCCTTGCGCCGGCCTTTTCCATCCGGACCGATGTATTCTCCGCCCTTTAGTGAGGGTTCCGTTGCAGCATATACAGTTGCTAGTCCACCCAAAGCAGGGGACTGCAAGAATAGGTTGGCGAATTTGAGCAAAAAAGGCGGTGCATCCCGCTTTCCGAACTTGAAGATGTTCGTAGCGGATATGCCTGGATGGCATGAAACACTGATCGTCTGCAATCCATGAGCCTTCAAACGTTTATCTAATTCCTGTGCAAACAACAGATTGGCAAGTTTACTCTGGGCATAAAAGGCCCGCGGGTTATAGCCCTTCGCACCGTCGAGATTATCAAATCCGATGGCTGCGCGGCGGTGAGCCAGGCTGCTCACCGTGACTACGCGGGAGCCAGGCGTTTTGATGAGCTGTGGAAGAAGTCTGCCAGTCAACGCGAAGTGGCCAAGATGGTTACTGCCGAACTGCATTTCAAAACCGTCTTTAGTTGTTGCGTACGGAGGGGCCATGAGGCCGGCGTTATTGATTAACAGATCAAGGGGTTGCCCACTGCGTTCAAAAGCTTCGGCAAATGAACGGACGCTCTCAAGGTCCGCGAGATCCAGCTTCATTATTTTCACCCGCGCACTGGGGATTTCCTCCATGATTTGATTCCACGCCAAATTGCCTTTTTCTTCATTCCTCACAGCTAAAATGATAGTCGCCCCTTTTTGAGCCAAGGCTTTTGCGGCTTCCAGGCCAATTCCGCTGTTGCCGCCGGTAATGATGACTGTCTTTCCATCCAAACGGTTTTGATTCACACCATCCACTCCTTAACGTATTGAGATCTACACTGTTTTCCCACAAATTATACCATTTTAAGGCGGTGCACATAGGAATTGCATTTTGTAAGGAGGACTGTAAGTAAGCGATTAGCGAAGATGATCGAATTCGCTAAGATAGTAGAAAAAGAAGCAGTCAATAAGTTTAGTGACCCTTTTTTTGCTTAAATTAATAATAATTGCGCATAATCTTTTGACATATCGAGGAAAAGACTTATACTAGTGAATAGGTTTAATATATTTGATTATTCAGTTAAATTAGAATATTTCAGCCTGGCGGAAAGGGGTGGGGTCTGATGTGCAATAATCGGTTATTAGACTGGGAAGGCATGACACTGCGTGGCCAACCAGTAAATTTCGGCAATTAGAATGATCACTGCAGCTTGGCCCAGTTAATAACATCATCTTGAAAGGAGAAATGATAATGAGTAGATTATTTCCGAAAAGGCACACCGAATCTTTCCCGAGTCTTCATTCAAGCGATATGGAATCAGATTTTTTTAATAAGTTTTTTGGTGAAATGAATTATCCGCAAGTGGACATAAAAGAAAAAGACAATCAATATGAATTCATGGTAGACCTTCCGGGGTATAAAAAGGAAGATATCGAAGTGGAGTATAAAGACGG
>DATHVY010000166.1:0-8984 GCA_035461045.1 Planococcus sp. (in: firmicutes) | reverse complement strand
CGTTTCTTTCAGACGGTTCGGAATATCGTGGCGATTATTCTATAGGCGAAGAAGAATTGGTGGCGTTTCACAAGGACAGGATCAAGGTATTGGTGGAAGCGGGAGCGGATCTTTTAGCGTGCGAAACCATTCCGTGTCTGGCAGAAGCGAAAGCTATCGTGAAGGTTCTGGAGGAATATCCGGAAGTCTATGCCTGGTTCACGTTTAGTGCAAAAGATAATTTCCACATCAGCGATGGGGAAAGAATTCGAGACTGTGCCGCCATGCTGGACGAAGAAGCGCAAGTGGCTGCAATCGGCATCAATTGCACAGCCCCGCAATTCATTGAGTCTCTAATTAGAGAGGTAAGAAGTGGTTCTTCCAAACCGGTCATTGTGTATCCAAATTCAGGTGCGAAATACGATGCAACAAGCAAAACATGGAGCGCGGAGTCTTCGGCAACTTCGTTTTCCGAAGACTCGAGAGCTTGGTATAACGCTGGTGCGCAAATTATCGGAGGATGCTGCAGAACAACCCCTGATGATATTGCAGCCATCGCTGCGTGGGCTCGTAAGGTTCAATAATCACTCAAGCGGCCATTGTCATCCCACTGGCCGTACATTTTATTTTCCCGTGTGTTGTAAATGAACTTATCCAACCGTTTAGTGTAAATTTCAGGGTCGTATTCTTTATAGCCCTGGATGTTATCAATCCGGATTCTCCGGTACAACTCAGGAAAGGCGAGGAAGTTCTCATAGACTTGCTCGTCCTCTTTCAGACGGGCTAGAATTTCCGGGTCGACCCTAAAAGATTCAGGGCTCATATCGGGAAGGATTTTCAACCCTTGCTCTTTCATCAGCCCTAATTTTTTCAATCTTCTGACTCGCTCCTTGTTTAATTCGGTCCAGTTGCTCCTTTTCTTTCTGGGAGAAAACCGTTGAGCCGTTTCCTTATCAGATCGTTTCTTCATGATGCCGTCAATCCAGCCAAAACAGAGCGCTTCCTCCACAGCATCCAAATACTGAAGGACCCCTGGCCGCTCGGTCACGCTGACGATGACCCAACAGCAGTTTTCTGTCGTTGAATGTTCCTCAAGCCACTCCCTTAACTCCTGTCTGGTCGTAACGCTAAGCAAATTCTCAATCTCCATATTGGAACAGCTCCTTTCTGGTCTGAACAGTTTTTATTATAAAATTGATAAATTATCTGATTTTATTTCATAATTCTGATAATTAGGGGCGGAAAAGGGTAATGAAACATATAAGAAAATGGGAAGAAGTCGTTGCCAGCCACCGTGATAACCGAAAGAAAGGAGAGGGAAATCATGGCAAGGG
The DNA here is from genome assembly GCA_035461045.1 of Planococcus sp. (in: firmicutes). Taxonomy (GTDB): domain Bacteria; phylum Bacillota; class Bacilli; order Bacillales_A; family Planococcaceae; genus Planococcus. The sequence continues at coordinate 7,671 of DATHVY010000166.1, read as the reverse complement.
AAGCTCGATTAAGAAAAGGGCGCGAGGTGAATCCGTTCACCGATATTTGGCTGCACACACGTGAGACCGTGCGCTTCGTCATTGACCGCAAGTCTGCTAAATTCATCATTTTGCTGATTGTCCTGACCGGTTTTGCTTCAGGTCTCATTGGGCTCATGGGCAACCGCAACGCTGACATGTCCCCGTCGGGTGCTGTTTTTCAAGCGCTGATCACCGGTCCCATAGGAAGTGTAATTGGCTATTTCATCGGTGCGGCGATACTGACGCTGGTCGGCCGGCTGTTCAAAGGCACGGCGACCTATCAGGAAATGTTCAAGGCACTTCCTACAGCACAGATACCGCAAATTTGGTTGCTGCCCGTGCTGATCATCTGGGCTTTTGCATCTCCGGAAACGTTCTTTTCCGACCGGACGGATGTGACAGGCGATCCGGTTGTATCCATCATGAGTTTGGTAATGGCGGTAGTTTCTGTTTGGACATTCGTCATTGTCTGCAAAGCGGTTGGAGAAGCGCACCGTGTCACGTCTTGGAAAGGGTTTTTCATCGTCGTACTGCCAGGGGTCATCATCACGATAATAGTGCTGATTATAGTCTTTGTCATTTTCGCTTCGTTCTTTAACCAATTCTTTTAGGGAGGCAGATCGAGCGGAAGGCTATTTTCAGTTTTTCATCCGGATTTGCAACATGTCACGAATCGCAAGAAAAGTTTTCCCGATTTTACATCCTTATTACTTGTTCAGCCCAGCTCTAGTTTAGTATAATTCTAATGTAAGAATTAATATATGCCATGGGCAATATCTCGCAACAGAATAATTTTCACTATTTTTCATTATTTTTAGGAGGGTTTAATAGATGGAAAACAATTCACATGATAACAACGAGCAAAAGAGTCACACAGCTGCATCAGATGCAAAGTGCCCGGTAACAGGGACAGGCGGGGGACAACCGACTAGCCAAACAGGCGGACATTCTGATAGCGCGATTACAACATCGAACAAACCAGGAAAAACGCAAAATAAAGACTGGTGGCCGAATATGCTGAATGTTAATATTCTGCATCAGCATGATAAAAAATCTAATCCTTTAGGGGAAAATTTTGATTATAAAGCAGAATTTGCAAAGTTGGATTTTGAGGCATTAAAGCAAGATCTTCGCGATGTGATGACAAACAGCCAAGAATGGTGGCCGGCTGACTATGGTCATTACGGCGGATTATTCATCCGTATGTCATGGCATGCTGCAGGTACGTACCGTACGGCTGATGGCCGCGGAGGCGGTTCTACAGGAAACCAGCGTTTTGCGCCGCTTAACAGCTGGCCGGATAACGTCAACTTGGACAAAGCACGCCGTTTGCTATGGCCGGTTAAGAAAAAATACGGAAACAAAATTTCCTGGGCCGACTTGCTTGTCCTGACAGGCAACGTGGCACTTGAGTCGATGGGCTTCAAAACCTTCGGATTCGGCGCAGGCCGTGAAGACATTTGGGCACCGGAAGAAGACGTTTACTGGGGCAATGAAAAAGAGTGGTTATCGGATAACCGTTATTCAGGGGATCGCGAATTAGAAAACCCTCTTGCTGCAGTTCAAATGGGCTTGATTTATGTGAATCCGGAAGGGCCGAATGGCAAACCGGATCCGCTTGCAAGTGCCGTCGATATCCGTGAGACGTTTGCACGCATGGGAATGAACGATGAAGAGACCGTTGCGTTGATCGCAGGCGGACATACATTCGGTAAATCACACGGAGCTGGAGATCCTTCTCACGTAGGTGACGACCCGGAAGCGGCGCCAATCGAAAACCTAGGGTTAGGCTGGAAGAGCACACATGGTTCAGGAAAAGGCCGCGATACCATTTCAAGTGGTATTGAAGGAGCTTGGACTGCTAACCCGACGCAATGGGATAACGGTTATTACGAGCAATTGTTAGGGTACGAGTGGGAGTTAACGAAATCTCCTGCAGGTGCATACCAATGGACAGCAAAAGATCTTTCCGAAGAGCAAATGGCACCTGATGCCGAAGATTCTTCCATCAAAGTGAAAACGATGATGACGACGGCTGACATGGCACTTCGCATGGATCCTGAGTATGAGAAGATTTCACGCCGTTATTATGAAAATATGGAAGAATTCCAGGATGCATTTGCACGTGCATGGTTCAAGCTTCTTCACCGCGACATGGGACCAAAAGAGCGTTACTTAGGACCAGAAGTTCCGGAAGAAGAATTGATCTGGCAAGATCCAGTACCGGAAGCACCGGGCACAGTAAAACCTAAAGAGCTGGATGAGCTGAAAGTGAAAATCCTCGAAAGCGGATTAAACCCACAGCAGCTGGTCAAAGCGGCTTGGGCTTCTGCCAGCACATACCGTGATTCAGACAAACGCGGAGGTGCCAACGGAGCACGCATCCGTTTGGCTCCACAGCGCGGCTGGGAAGCAAACGAGCCGGAAGAGCTGGAAAAAGTGCTTAGCTTCTATGAAAGCTTAAAAGCTGAAACTGGCGATAAAGTAAGCATCGCTGACTTGATCGTTCTTGGCGGTAACGCTGCGATTGAACAAGCTATAAAAGCAGCTGGTTTTGATATCGAAGTTCCATTCACTCAAGGGCGCGGGGACGCACTCCAAGAACAAACGGATGCAGAAAGCTTTGATGTGTTGGAGCCGGTTTCAGACGGTTTCAGAAACTACCAAAAGAAAGAGTATTCTACAAGCCCGGAAGAAATGCTGCTTGATAAAGCGCAATTGCTTGGCTTAACAGCACCGGAAATGACCGTATTGGTAGGCGGTATGCGTGCATTTGGCGCAAACTACCAGGGATCAACAGAAGGCGTATTCACAGACAGAGTCGGCGTATTAACAAATGACTTCTTCGTCAACTTACTGGACATGAACATTGAATGGACACCGGTAGAATTCAATAAATACGAAGGTAAAAACCTTGCAACGGGCGAAAAAGTCTTCACTGCAACACGTTTTGACCTCGTATTTGGCTCGAACTCCATTCTTCGTGCAGTGGCTGAAGTATACGCACAAGATGACAGCAAAGAAAAATTCGTTCGTGACTTCATCAAAGCTTGGAACAAAGTGATGAATGCCGATCGTTTCAACCTAGAAAACTAATAAGGTAAATCCCGGTCAGCAGAAAACGCTGACCGGGATTTTTTTTCAAGTGAGAATCTGTATTTGAAATAATGTTGTTTCACGTGAAACGCAAACGTTTTCTCCCCGTATAGTAGGTACGGTAAAATTCTTTTCACTTCGAAAATAGTAGCAGGGATATGTAAAGGAGGAAGCGAAAATGAAAGAGCTATACATCAAACAGAAAGTATTCAGTTTGACTGAAAAGTATACGGTTTGGGATGAACAGCAGCGGGACGTGTATTTCGTGGAAGGCAGCTTTTTTAAGATCCCGAAAACTTTTTCGATTATGGATGCAGACGGAAATGAAATTACGCGCATCACCAAAAAGACGTTCAGCTTTTTGCCGACGTTTTTCGTCGAAGTGGAAGGGCGGGAAGCAATCACCATCAAAAAGGAATTTACGTTTTTAAAACAGCGTTATGCGATTGAAGCAGAAGGCATCGACGTTCAGGGAAATTGGTGGGACATGGATTTTGAGATCATGCGAAATCGTGATGTGATTGGTACCGTGAGCAAGCAGTGGCTCAGCTGGGGGGACAGCTACCGCGTGCAAGTGCTGGACGAGGACTTGGAACACCTCATCATCTCACTCGTGGTCGCAATCGATTGTGTGAAATCGGACCAAGCGGCAGCATCATCAGCTTCCAACTGAAAATAAAACGTGGAAATGAGAGTTCTTAGGCGGCCGATAAGCGGCCGCATAAGAACTCTTATTTTAATTTCTGATAGTTTATGATATCATTCAACTATATAGTTGAATAGTTAGGGTGTTTTCAGAGAGGGGACATTGTATTGAACTCCAGGGAATTTAAAGACTTTGTTTACGGAGAGTTTGCTCGTATCGGCAAAATCTTATCCAGTCCCAAACGAATTGAATTGTTGGAGCTGCTGAGCCAGGGACCGAAATCAGTAGAGTTGCTGGCGTCTGAAACAAAGATGGGGATAGCGAATACTTCAAAGCATTTACAGGCTTTACTTGAGGCCAAATTAGTGTCGTTCGTCAAAGAGAAGAATTATGTAATTTATAGGTTGGCCGGTGATGAAGTGGTGAGTTTGGTCATAGCCCTACGGAGGACTGCAGAAGAGCGGATTGTCGACATTCATGCGGTCCGGAATGATTTCATCTTAAAAAATGGCGATTTTGATGTGATTCAACTGAAGGATCTGGCAGAAAAAATAAAAGAGGGTTCCATCACTTTAATTGATGTAAGGCCGGTCGATGAATATGTTGCCGATCACCTTCCAAGTGCTGTTTCCGTGCCGGTTGCAGAAATCGAAGAACATCTGGATTTATTGCCGAAAGACAGAGAAGTCGTAGCCTATTGCCGCGGACCCTATTGTGTCTATGCAACAGAAGCGGTGGAATTTCTACGCTCCAAAGGCTATAAGGCTTCGCTGCTGGAATCGGGCATAAACGATTGGAAACAATTGCACCAGTAACTGCAGTAGGAAGCGATTCTGTTGATTCGGGTTAATGTTCAGTTAATCCCTTATTGCATCTTCAAGCGGAGGTGAAAGGATGAGCCATACCCAAATTGGAATCAGGGAAAACCGCCTTCAATTTATTTTGTTGATTGTGATAAATTTATTTGTCGGGGCAATGGTCGGGATAGAACGGACGGTTCTGCCCATCCTTGGGGAAGAGCAATTCGGCTTGGCTTCAACAAGTGCTGCGTTGTCATTCATCGTCAGTTTTGGTTTCTCCAAAGCGATTGTGAATTATTTCGCAGGACAGGTGGCAGATAAATTCGGTCGGAAGCGGGTCCTGTTGACTGGTTGGATCATCGGATTATTTGTGCCCATAATGATCATCTTCGCCCACGAATGGTGGGTGATCGTGGTGGCCAATATCCTGTTGGGTATCAACCAGGGCTTGACGTGGTCGATGACCGTCAATATGAAAATAGATCTTTCCAGAGCAAATCAACGAGGCACGGCTGTCGGCTTGAACGAATTTGCCGGATATTCCGGAGTGGCCATACTGGCAGCAGTTTCCGGTTATGTGGCTGCATCCTATTCATTAAGGCCTGAACCTTTTTATATCGGCATCGGCATTGTCATTATTGGGATCTTGTTAACACTGATTGTGAAAGATACAGATCAGCATTTGAAAGTACAAATCGATAATGTTGCCGATAACAATAAAGCCAAAGAAACGCTCTCATCAAAAGAGATTTTCAAATTAACGACATGGAAAGACAAAAACCTTTCTGCGATCAGTTTCTCGGGTTTGTCTACAAACTTGAAAGATGGAATGGCGTGGGGGCTTTTTCCGATTTATTTTATGACTGTTGGCTTGAGCGTTGGCGAAACAGGAATTATTGTGGCGCTGTATCCGGCGGCATGGGGATTTTTCCAGCTGTTCACGGGCGTGCTCAGTGATAAAGTCGGCAGGAAAAAGCTGATTGTGTACGGAATGTGGACGCAAGCTGCAGCATTGTGGTTTATTCTGCTGGTCGACAGTTTTTCAATGTGGATCACAGGGGCGATCATTTTGGGCTTGGGCACTGCGATGGTATACCCGACTTTGCAGGCGGCAATCGGGGATGTTGTTACGCCAGCTTGGCGCGCGTCTTCGATGGGGGTATACAGATTTTGGAGAGACAGCGGCTATGCGTTTGGCGCCCTGTTTGCAGGGATCATAGCGGATTTGATCAGCGTGACATGGGCCATTGGGTTAGTGGCGTTATTGCCGTTTATCGCCGGACTGATTGCCCGTCTGCGTTTGGATGAGACCTTGAAAGTTAAAGCTGAAACCAAATAATTTTCGGCGAAGGCTTGCTGGGTTCGAATAAAAGGTATAGATTATGCCAAACAGCCAAAAAACTTCGTTGGTTTTAGTATGCGTCCAGTTCGTCCCCCTCCAGCAGGGCCCGTCCTTCATCCTTTTTTAACAGCCGAAAATAGGGTATAATCATGAGGTGCCAATCGGTTTCTAAATAGATAAATAAATTCACATAGATAAGTATGATTAGTGTTGACTCAAGCAGCCACACTGGAACGCCTGCATCTTTTATGCAAATATACGGGATAAGGAAGGTAATTATGAGCAACCTACAGAAAAAAACGGACGTAATCCTAATCGGAGCTGGAGTCATGAGTGCGACTTTGGGCGCCATGCTGAAAGAATTGGCACCGGATTGGGAAATGCAAGTGTTTGAAAAGCTTGAAAAAGCGGGAGCGGAAAGCTCCAATGAATGGAACAATGCCGGCACAGGCCATGCTGCTCTGTGTGAACTGAACTATACGCCGGAGCAAGCGGATGGATCAATTGAAATCAGCAAGGCGATCAAAGTGAATGAGCAGTTCCAGATGTCCAGACAGTTCTGGTCTTACCTGGTGAACAACAAGCGTATCAGCAACCCGCAGGATTTCATCATGCCCCTTCCTCATATGAGTATGGTACAAGGTGAAAACGATGTTAAGTTTTTGGAAAAACGTTTTGCGGCTCTGTCTGGCATTCCGTTGTTCAAAGGCATGGAGTATTCCGCGGACCCGGAAACACTGAAACAATGGATGCCCCTGATCATGGAAGGGCGCAAGCCGGGCGAACCGATTGCAGCTACGAAAATTGACTCCGGAACGGATGTTAACTTCGGTGCATTGACCGAAATGCTGTTTTCGCATCTTCAGGAAAATAACGTAGAAGTGAATTACAAACATACCGTCAAAGACATCAAGCGCAACAGCGAAGGTTTATGGGAAGTGAAAGTGCACAACATGGAAGACGATAAAATCGAATTCCATACAGCGAAGTTCGTCTTTATCGGCAGCGGCGGCGGAAGCTTGCCATTACTGCAAAAAACCGGCATTCCTGAGTCCAAGCAAATTGGCGGATTCCCGGTAAGCGGACTCTTCCTGTCATGTAAAGATCCGGAAATCATTGAGCGCCACCACGCCAAAGTTTACGGCAAAGCGAAAGTCGGAGCGCCTCCGATGTCTGTGCCGCATTTGGACACACGCTATATCAATAACAAAAAATCACTGCTGTTCGGACCTTTTGCCGGCTTCTCACCGAAGTTCCTGAAAACCGGTTCAAACTTGGATCTGTTCGGTTCTGTTAAGCCAAGCAACGTCTTCACCATGCTTGCAGCAGGGGCAAAAGAAATGCCGCTCACGAAGTACTTGATTCAGCAAGTCATGTTATCGCATGAAAAACGTGTGGAAGAACTGCGTGAATTCATCCCGACGGCCGAGGTCGAGGATTGGGAAGTCGTCGTCGCAGGCCAACGTGTTCAGGTCATTAAAGACACAGAAAAGGGCGGAAAAGGAACGCTTCAGTTCGGTACTGAAATCGTGACTGCCGCTGATGGTTCCATCGCTGCGCTGCTTGGAGCTTCTCCAGGCGCATCTACAGCTGTTGACGCCATGCTCGATATCTTCAAACGTTGCTTCCCGCAGCATCTGCAGGAGTGGGAGCCGAAGATCAAAGAAATGGTGCCGTCTTACGGAATTTCACTGGCTGACAACCCGGAAATGTTCGAAGAAATCCATGCGTCGACTGCGAAAGCACTCGCGCTGAATGAAACAAAC
>DATHVY010000165.1:0-5998 GCA_035461045.1 Planococcus sp. (in: firmicutes) | reverse complement strand
AGAAGTGGACTCGATGATTGCTTCATTAGAACGAAGCAGACGCGAGTCGGAACGCGATGCAGAAGCAACAAAGGCTGTTCTGGATGAATCAGAGCGTCTGAAAAAGGAATTGGCGGATCAATTAAGCGAGTATGAAAGCCGGAAAGAAAAGCTGGAAGACAAAGCAAAAGAAAAAGCCCGTAAAATCATCGAAGATGCCAGAAGAGAAGCGGATGCGGTCATTGCGGATCTGCGGAAAATCCAGATGAAAGGGTCCTCTTCGGTGAAGGACCATGAGCTCATCGATGCCAAAAAACGGCTGGAAGAAGCCATGCCGCAAAACCGCGTGCTGAGGAAAGCGGAAAAAGCCAATCAGCCAGTGGAATTGAAAGTAAACGATGAAGTGAAAGTGATTTCATTCGGCCAGAAAGGCACCTTGGTGGAAAAAGTATCCAATACCGAATGGATTGTCCAGATCGGAATTTTGAAGATGAAGCTTCCGGAATCAGATCTGAGTTTCACAAAACCTGAAAAGCAGAAAGAAACAAGAACGATGGCGACGCTGAAAGATCGCGACAGCCACATCAAAATGGAATTGGATCTTCGGGGGGAACGCTATGAAGACGCCTTGATCCGTGTGGAGAAATACATCGATGATGCACTGCTCTCCAATTTCCATCAAGTGTCGATCATCCATGGAAAAGGAACAGGCGCACTGCGCCAAGGGGTGCAGCAATATTTGAAAAAGCATCCCCGTGTCAAGAGCTATCGATTCGGAGAAGCGGGTGAAGGCGGCTCTGGTGTTACCGTTGCCATGCTAAAATGATCCTCTGAAAAAAGGGAGTATGATGAATGTCAGAAACAGGGTTTTGGACACATCCGCTTGTTGAAACCGCCGGATATTTCAGTGTCGTCGTTTTATGTTTGATTGTCTCCATGGTCATTTTTGAACTTGTGACGAAATATAATAACTGGGAAGAGATTAAGAAAGGCAATCTGTCAGTGGCGATGGCCACTGGCGGAAAGATTTTCGGTGTGACGAATATCTTCCGCTTTTCAATTGAGCAGCATAATACGCTGCCGGAAATGATCGGCTGGGGATTTTTCGGTTTCTCGCTGCTGATCTTCGCTTATCTGCTTTTTGAGTTTCTGACGCCGAAGTTCAATGTGGATGAGGAAATCCAGATGGACAACCGTTCTGTGGGCCTGATTTCCATGATGATTTCCATCGGCCTTTCATTTATAATAGGAGCAAGTATCACTTAGGAGTTGTTTTGAAATGGAAAACTTGGTTAAACTGCTAATCGGTTTTTGTATTGTTTTTGTGATTGTCGGCATCATATTTCTTATGATGGTTTAATAGTGGAGCGGGTCCTGCAAGTTGGGATCCGCTTTATTTGTGTCAAGAAAGTGAAATAAAGTTTGAAAGCGCTGACATCTTTCTTTATAATGAAAAATAGGAATATTCACACGATTCTCAAACTTAAAAGGGGGAACAAAGAATGACTACTAAGCCTTGGCTTGCGCAATACCCACCTGAAATCCCGCATACGCTGAATTATCGCAGTATGCCGGTGCAGGAGTATTTGACCCACGCGTATGAAGAATTTCCCGACAAAGTCGCCATTCATTTTCTGGGCAAAGATGTCACGTACAAAGAGCTTTATGAATCTTCGATGAAATTTGCCAATTACCTGCAAAACCTTGGCATCCAAAAAGGCGACCGGGTGTCGATCATGCTTCCGAACTGTCCACAGGCCGTCATCTCTTTTTACGGCATTCTTTATGCAGGCGGAATCGTCGTCATGACCAATCCATTGTATACTGAACGCGAAATTGCTTATCAGATGAACGATTCAGGCTCGAAAGCGATCATCACTTTGGACATCCTGTTCCCACGTGTCACGAACGTTCTGAAAGATACCAAGCTGGAAAACGTCATCGTCACGGGCATCAAGGATTACCTGGCATTCCCGAAAAACTTGATTTATCCGTTCATCCAGAAAAAGCAGTACGGCATTACCGTTAAAGTGGAACACCGGGGCATCAACCATCTGTTTACGGAAATCATGAAAACCGCTTCTACGAAAGTGGCTGAAACGCCATTCGATTTCGAAGAAGATCTGGCACTTCTGCAATATACCGGCGGAACAACCGGATCACCAAAAGGTGTTATGCTGACGCATAAGAACCTGATTTCCAATGCGACGATGTGTGACACTTGGCTTTACAATACGAAAAGAGGCGAAGAAACCGTCCTTGGCATCATTCCTTTATTTCATGTTTATGGATTGACCACTGTTCTGATTCTTTCAGTCATGCAGGGCAATCGCATGGTATTGTTGCCGAAATTCGACCCTGAAACAGCTTTGAAAACGATCAACAAGCAAAAACCAACGCTTTTCCCGGGCGCGCCAACTCTGTATATCGGCTTGATGAACCACCCGGACATTGCAAAATATGACTTATCTTCAATCGAAGCCTGCTTGAGCGGATCCGCTCCACTGCCGGTAGAGGTGCAGGAGAAATTTGAAAAACTGACCGGAGGAAAATTGGTGGAAGGTTACGGATTGACCGAAACCTCGCCGGTGACACACTCCAACCTCGTATGGGGAGAGCGCATCAAAGGTTCGGTTGGCATCCCATATCCTGATACAGATTGCAAAATTTTCCGTTCTGGCACAACTGAAGAAGTACCACACCGTGAAATCGGGGAAATCGCCATTAAAGGGCCTCAAGTCATGAAAGGTTATTGGAACAAGCCGGAAGCTACAGCTGCAACGATTGTTGACGGATGGCTGCTGACGGGTGATTTAGGCTATATGGATGACGAAGGCCACTTCTTTATCGTTGACCGCAAGAAAGATATGATCATTGCAGGCGGATTCAATATTTACCCTCGTGAAATCGAAGAAATCCTTTATGAGCATGAAGCAATCCAAGAATGTGTAGTCGCAGGGATTCCAGATCCTTATCGCGGTGAAACGGTCAAAGCTTACATTGTTCAAAAAGAAGGGTATAATGTTACCGAAGAGGAATTCGATCAGTATTGCCGGAAACACCTTGCAGCATTCAAAGTGCCGAAGGTTTATGAGTTCCGCAAAGAGCTGCCGAAAACCGCAGTCGGCAAAATCCTTCGCCGTTCATTGATCGACGAAGAGGTTGCCAAGCAGAACGAAGCCGTTCCTTCGTAAAAACTTGACACTCCTTCAAATAAACTATAATATGAAAATATGAATGAATCGCCATTCATATTTTCATATTTTTTTGGGTGGTGAGATAGTGGTAAAAAGGGATAAACCGAAATACAAGCAAATAATAGATGCGGCCGTGGTCGTAATCGCGGAAAATGGCTATCATCAAGCCCAGGTTTCCAAAATCGCCAAACAGGCGAAGGTGGCGGACGGCACGATTTATTTGTATTTTAAAAACAAGGAAGACATCCTCATTTCGGTTTTCCAGGAAAAAATGGGCTTGTTCGTCAACAAGTTGGAAGGAATTCTAACCCGCGGAGGTTCCGCTTCGGAAAAGCTCGGCTTTATGATTGAAAGCCATTTCAAGCTATTGGCAGATGATTTGAACTTGTCCATCGTCACGCAACTTGAATTAAGGCAATCGAATTATGAAATCCGTATGAAAATCAATGGCGTTTTACGTGAGTATCTGGTTTTGATGGATAAGATTTTGATTGAAGGCATGGAGAACGGGGAATTTGATGCAGAGATGGATATCCGTCTCGCACGTCAAATGGTTTTTGGTACAATGGATGAGACCATTACCACGTGGGTGATGAATGATCATAAATATGATTTGGTCAAACTTGCGCCAAAAGTTCATCGATTGTTGATGAAGGGGATGCGCGCTTAAGAAAGGGGTTCTTCAGATGGAGTTTATCAGTTGGACGAAGAAAGACGGCGTAGCTACTGCAGTCATCAACCGGCCGCCGGCAAATGCTTTATCCCGTTCACTTATTATGGAAGTGAACGAATTGCTCGATGCAGTCGAGAATGACGAAGAAGTCCGTGTGGTGCTGTTGCACGGTGAAGGACGGTTCTTTTCTGCCGGAGCCGACATCAAAGAATTTACATCCGTAACTTCCGGTGAAGAGTTTTCAAAACTGTCCGCTAGTGGACAGGAAGTTTTCGAGCGTGTGGAAACTTTCGCCAAACCGGTCATCGCAGCGATTCACGGTGCTGCACTGGGTGGCGGACTCGAGCTGGCAATGAGTTGCCATATGCGCTTTGTAACTGAAAATGCTAAACTGGGATTACCGGAACTTCAGCTTGGCCTGATTCCCGGTTTTGCTGGAACTCAGCGATTGCCGAGATATGTCGGCGTAGCGAAGGCGGCGGAAATGCTGTTGACGAGCGATCCGATATCAGGAACGGAAGCAGTCAGCCTGGGCCTTGCGAATCGCGCATATCCTGAAGAGCAACTTCTATCGGAAACGCTTACAATTGCGAAAAAAATCGCGAAGAAGAGCCCGGTTTCTGTAAAAGCTGCGATCGATATGCTGCAATACGCAAAACCCGCTTCATATTATCAGGGAGTGGAAGCTGAAGCCGGTTCGTTTGGAACCGTATTTGTTTCAGAAGATGCGAAAGAAGGAATCCAGGCATTTCTGGAAAAGCGCGAAGCAAATTTTAAAGGAAATTAATTCTTTGGGAGGTTTATGTTCATGAATATTTATGTTCTAGTAAAACGCACATTTGATACAGAGGAAAAATTAGTGATTTCAAACGGTCAAATTCAGGAAGATGGTGCAGAATTCATCATCAACCCTTACGATGAATACGCAATCGAAGAAGCGATCACAGTCCGTGACGCGCACGGCGGAGAAGTGACTGTCGTTACAATCGGCGGAGAAGAAGCTGAAAAGCAACTGCGCACAGCATTGGCTATGGGTGCAGACAAAGCCGTTCTGATCAATACTGAAGACGATGTGGAAGAAATGGACCAATATACAGCTGCATACATATTGGCTGAGTATTTAAAAGACAAAGAAGCCGATTTGATTCTTGCTGGTAACGTGGCAATCGATGGAGGTTCTGGACAAGTTGGACCGCGTGTTGCCGATCTGTTGGGCATCAACTACGTGACAACGATCACAAAACTTGAAATCGATGGCACAACTGTCAAGATCATCAGAGACATCGAAGGCGACGCTGAAGAGCTTGAAACTTCATTGCCTTTGTTGGTCACTGCTCAGCAAGGTTTGAACGAGCCGCGCTACCCGTCATTGCCAGGAATCATGAAAGCGAAGAAAAAACCGCTGGAAGAGCTTGAGCTGGACGATTTGGATATCGATGAAGAAGATATTGAAGCAAAAACCGAAACAATCGAAATTTTCATGCCGCCGGCAAAAAAAGCTGGACGAATCCTTCAAGGTGACGTTTCAGACCAAGTGTCGGAATTGGTACAGTTGTTGCGCAACGAAGCAAAAGTAATATAGAAGAGTTCCGGCATCCATTTTTCCGGAGCCGATTGAATCAGCAAAACTACGCATTAAATTTGTTATATCTACTTAGGAGGTAAACGGACTATGTCGAAAAAAGTATTAGTATTAGCTGAAACGCGCGAAGGCGCATTGCGCAATGTATCATTCGAAGCAATCGCTGCGGCGAAAAAGATTTCAGGCGGAGGAGAAGTTGTCAGCGTGCTGATCGGGGAATCCGTCAGTGAATTTGGCGATGAATTGATCCAGTATGGTGCCGACCGCGTCATCACAGTTGAGCACCCTCACTTGAAATCATATACATCAGACGGATATGGCCAAGCATTCATGGCAGTGGTTGAGCAGGAAAGCCCGGAAGGTTTCGTATTCGGCCACACGGCAGTCGGCAAAGATCTTGCGCCGAAAATTGCTTCCAAAATGCAGGCTGGATTAATTTCGGATGTGACGGACATTGAAGGAGAAGGCGACGATGCAGTATTCATCCGCCCGATCTATTCCGGTAAAGCCTTTGAGAAAGTGAAAATGAAAGAAGGCGTACCGTTCATTTCCATCCGTTCAAACAAC